>DASZCJ010000498.1:0-22326 GCA_035943155.1 Xanthobacteraceae bacterium
GCCATCGTCTGAGCCTGATTTTCGCCGCCTGTGGCGACTTCCTTTTGCAGACGCAAGGCGAGCTTTTGTTGCGCCCTACGCTCGGCGCGAAAGTCGAACACCTCGCGTGCCGCTTCGGCGCTGGAGATCAGATTTGGCGCGTCGAGCCGGCCGGCGCCCGGCCGCTCCAGATCGGCAAGCAGCGCGCCGCGCGGATCGGCCGCAATCGCCGTTATTGCATCGCCGACCGGACCAAAACCGAATCTGTGCAGGCCGAGCGCTGCCGCATTTTTTCCGGAACTTGGCACGCCGTTTGCGCTCATGGAATCGTCTAGAACGCGTACGCCCCGCACGGCATCAACAAACTTTCATTGTGGCGAAAGTTGTGTGGCAAGCTCGAAAAAACGCCGACAAAGCATTACCGATCCGTTCATCTGCGGGTCGCGCGACATCAACGGCTTGCGGCGCCCAACACGCCGCCGTAAGTATCATTGACGTGGTGGAACCCGCACAGAACTGCTGCCGCAATGGCAATATTGATCGATAGCATTGCTGAACCGCGCCGCCCGCGTCATCCGGAAAAGGCGCATCGGCCGGATCAGCCTGTGCTGCCGAAGCCCGATTGGATTCGCGTCAAGGCGCCGGTTTCGCCCGGTTACCTCGAGACGCAGCGGATCGTCCGCGCCAATGGCCTGCACACCGTCTGCGAAGAGGCCAGTTGCCCGAATATCGGCGAATGTTGGGACAAAAAGCACGCCACGTTTATGATCATGGGCGACACCTGCACGCGGGCTTGCGCGTTCTGCAACGTTAAGACCGGGCTGCCCGGGCCACTCGATCCGGCCGAACCCGAGCACGTGGCCGAAGCGACAGCAAAACTTGGCCTGACGCATGTTGTCGTGACCTCGGTCGATCGTGACGATCTCGACGATGGCGGAGCGGCGCATTTCGCCGCGGTCATTCGCGCCATTCGTAGCCGCTGCCACAACACCACCATCGAGGTCCTGACGCCGGATTTTCTACGCAAGGAGGGCGCCGCCGAAAGCGTGGTCGCTGCACTGCCGGATGTATTTAATCACAATTTGGAAACTGTGCCGTCGAAATACGTTACTGTGCGTCCGGGCGCGCGCTACTTCGCCTCGATTCGCCTATTGCAACGCGTCAAGGAAATTGATTCCGAGATTTTCACCAAATCCGGAATCATGGTTGGTCTCGGCGAACAGCGCAATGAAGTGCTGCAAGTGATGGATGATTTGCGTGCCGCCGACGTCGATTTTCTCACCATCGGACAATATCTGCAGCCCTCGCGCAAACATCATCCGGTGATGCGTTTCGTGCCGCCAGAAGAGTTCAAAGAACTCGCGGCGATTGCCTATGCCAAAGGCTTCTCCATGGTTTCGGCAAGCCCGCTGACGCGCTCGTCGCACCACGCGGGCGAGAATTTTGCCCGGCTGAAGGCGCACCGAACTTCCCGCCGATAATGCCGCAATTCTCGACCAAACGGCATGTGCAACATTCCGCGTCCGAAATGTTCGACTTGGTCGCCGATGTCGAACACTATCCAGAGTTCGTCCCGTTGTGCCGGTCGCTCCGTGTGCGCAAGCGATCGACCGATTCCAAGGGCCGAGACGTCGTCATTGCCGACATGACGGTTGCCTACAAGCTTATCTACGAGACCTTCACCAGCCGCGTCACGCTCGACCGCCCGAGCCTTGAGATTCTCGTCGAATATCTCGAGGGGCCGTTTCGCAAAATGAACAACCGTTGGAGATTTCATCCGGCGGGACCGAACGCCTGCGACGTGGAATTTTTCATCAGTTACGAATTTCGCAGCCGCACCCTCGGTCTTCTCATGGGGGCGATGTTCGAGGCGGCCTTTCGGCGCTTTTCCGCGGCATTCGAACGGCGCGCCGATCAAATCTACAGCGCCAAAGCCGGCTAAGCCACCGCCGTGGATGTTGGTTGTTGTTATTCGGCGAGATGCGCCAAGAGCGTCAGCGCCTCCACCACCGAGCGTTCACGCACAAGGCGACGTCCGATTTTCCCGAACAAGCGTCGTCGCTTCAGTATCTTTCCGTCGCGGCTTGCGGCGGCAAAGTGAACGAGACCAACGGGTTTTTGTTTCGAGCCGCCCGCCGGACCGGCAATGCCCGTGACCGATACCGCTAAATCGGCGTCTGATCGCTTGAGCGCACCCTTGACCATCGCGGCGGCAGCCTCGCCACTGACGGCGCCATAACGGAGCAGGGTCGCGGCTGGGACGCCAAGCAGCTTTTGCTTTGCCGCGTTCGAATAGGTCACGAAACCGCATTCGACGACATCCGAAGATCCAGCGATCGCGGTAAGTGCCGCCGCAACTAATCCACCCGTGCAGGACTCCGCGGTCGCGACACGCATACCGCGCGCCCGGCATAGCTCAAGCACCTGCTGTGCCAAGCGCCGTTGGTTTTGCTCGCTCATCCGGAGCGCCACGGCAGCCGGATCGTAGCGGTTGCCATTGCAAAAATTCCTTCGCCGCGGCCTGCGAAACCCAGCTTCTCGCTGGTGGTCGCTTTGACGGCCACGCGTTCCACCGCAATGTCCGCAATAGCTGCAATACGCGCGCGCATAGCGTCGCGGTGCGGCGAAACACGCGGCATCTCGCAAACGATCGTAACGTCAAGATGCGCGATCATGCCGTTGCGCGCGCTTACGCGCTCGCAGGCAAATTTTAGGAAACGATCCGAAGATGCGCCCTTCCACTGCGGATCGCTTGGCGGAAAGTGCGCGCCGATGTCGGCTTCGGCGAGCGCGCCGAGAATGGCATCTACCAAGGCATGCAATGCGACATCGGCGTCAGAATGGCCAGTCACGCCGTGCGAATGAGGAATGCGAATGCCGGCCAGCGTGACGTGATCCCCGTCGGCAAAAGCGTGGACGTCGAAGCCGTTGCCGGTCCGCACGTCCGATAATGCCGCTAGGCGGGCAATCTCCGCGCGCTCGAAATCCTCAGTAGTCGTCACTTTCACATTGCCGGATTCGCCTTCGAAAACGCTCACCCGCTGACCGGCCCATTCGGCAAGGGCTGCATCGTCGGTGAAAGTTTCGCATTGTGCCGCCGCCGCGCGCCGATGCGCTTCGAGGATTGCCTTGAAAGCAAAAGACTGCGGCGTTTGGACAATTCGTATTTGGCTGCGGTCAAGCGTCTGCGTAACCAAGGCGCGATCGTCGATGGTTTTAACGGTGTCGACGAGCGCCACGCACGGCACTGCTGCGCCAGTGGCGCGGCCGGCAGCGATTGCGCGATCGATCAGTCCGACGCTGACAAACGGGCGCGCCGCATCGTGAATAAGCACGAGCGTCGGAGCGCGGTCCGCCAGGGCTTCCAGACCGGCCCGAACGGACGCTTGTCGGGTGGCGCCGCCTGCGACCGGCGGTAACAGCTTGCTTAGTCCCGCAATGGCGCGCTGATAAATCTCGTCGTCGTTCGGACTGATGACCGGCTGCACTGAATCGATCTGCGGGTGGCTAAGAAAGGCCCGCAGCGTTGACCGGATCATCGGCTCGCCGGCGATCGGCCGATATTGCTTTGGCACACCGCCCGGGGCTCGCTCGCCGCGCCCCGCCGCCACGATTACGGCCGCAACCCCATCGGTCATGAAAGTCGATGCTCCCTTGTCTTCGCTTTATCGCATGTCCGCGCTCGGACGAATGGGCGGGCCAAACTGGTTTGGGACAGATTGTCCCCTGCGTAAATGCTCGGATATTGCACTGCAGCACTTGCGCCGAACCGAAATCTGGCTAAACTATATGCACCGAAACACCGTCGCCTAATTCGTGTGCAGCCGGATCTGCCAATCTGCACTTTGGATATGGAAATAGCCGAAATCATAAGTCGCTGCAGGGCTTTTGCCAGCCTACGCCGCGCGGGCTCAAGTGACTTGGATGTCGCGAAATGAGCGCCGTTGTGACCCTGCTCGCCGGAATACCGGCCGATGCCGTGCTCAATGCTTTGCCCCATCCGGTCATTGTCGTGGCAGCGGACGGCAAGGTGGTTGAAGCCAACGCGGCCGCAGAAGCATTTTTCGAGGTTTCGCTGCCGCTACTGCGGCGTCACTCGCTGCGCGAGCTCGTGCCGTTCGGTAGCCCCTTGCTCGTCCTGGTCGAGCAGGTGCGCAGGCGTGGTGCGGCAGTGAACGAGTACAAAGTCGATCTCGGCACGCCGCGCAATCCCGGTGATCGGTTGGTCGACCTGCACGTCGCGCCACTGCCGGAGCAGCCGGATTACGTTGTCGTGATGCTGCAAGAGCGCACCATTGCCGACAAGATGGACCGCCAACTGACGCATCGCGGCGCAGCGCGTTCGGTGATCGCGCTTGCCGCGATGCTCGCCCACGAGATCAAGAATCCGCTGTCCGGCATTCGCGGCGCAGCGCAGCTGCTCGAACAATCGGTTGACGACGACGATCGCACGCTGACGCGACTGATTTGCGAAGAAGCTGACCGCATCGTGAAGCTAGTCGACCGCATGGAGGTGTTTAGCGACGAGCGGCCGGTCGAACGCGAGCCGATCAACATTCATGTCGTGCTCGATCATGTGAAACGCCTGGCGCAATCGGGTTTCGCCCGGCACATCAAGTTCGCCGAGGATTATGACCCGTCGCTGCCACCGGTCCTTGGCAATCGCGACCAGCTCGTTCAAGTGTTCCTGAATCTGATCAAGAATGCGGCCGAAGCGATCGGCGAAACGGCGAGCGGCGGTGAGATTGCGCTGTCAACCGCATTTCGGCCAGGCGTGCGCCTGTCGCTGCCAGGGGCCAATACGCGCGTTTCGCTGCCGCTCGAATTCTGCGTCAGGGACAATGGACCGGGCGTGCCCGATGAACTGATGCCGCACTTATTCGATCCGTTCGTAACCACAAAGCCAACCGGATCAGGCCTTGGCCTTGCGCTGGTTGCGAAAATCGTCGGCGACCATGGCGGCATCATCGAATGCGAGTCGCAACCGCGACGCACGATCTTTCGTATCCTCATGCCGAAATACGCCGCGACCTCGAGCGGCGAAGGCGGCCAGCCGGAGAACCGCGCTCGAGCGCAAGGGAAGCATTGATGCCCGAAGGAAGCATCCTCATCGCAGACGACGATGCGGCGATCCGGACCGTGCTCAACCAGGCGCTGTCGCGCGCCGGCTATGAAGTCCGCTCCACCGGAAATGCCGCCACGCTGTGGCGCTGGATCAGCCAAGGAGATGGGGACCTAATCATCAGTGATGTGCTGCTGCCGGATGAGAGCGCCTTCGATCTCTTGCCGCGAATCAAAAAAGCAAGGCCAGACCTGCCAATCATCGTGATGAGCGCCCAGAACACGTTCATGACCGCTATTCGGGCCTCCGAACGTGGAGCGTACGAGTATCTGCCCAAGCCATTCGATCTCAAGGAGCTGATTGCGATCGTTGGGCGCGCGCTTTCGGAGCCGAAGGAAAAGGCTCGGCCCGCGCCCAAGTCGGAGGAGTTCGAGTCGATTCCGCTCGTCGGCCGCTCACCGGCGATGCAGGAAATCTATCGCGTGCTGGCGCGCTTGATGCAGACCGATCTAACGGTGATGATCTCGGGAGAGTCCGGCACCGGCAAAGAATTGGTGGCGCGGGCACTGCATGACTATGGCAAACGCCGCAGCGGACCGTTCGTCGCAATCAACATGGCCGCGATTCCGCGCGACCTTATCGAATCCGAATTATTCGGCCACGAGAAGGGGGCTTTCACTGGCGCCAATAGCCGCAGCTCGGGCCGTTTCGAGCAAGCCGAGGGCGGCACGCTCTTCCTCGATGAGATCGGCGACATGCCCATGGAAGCGCAGACGCGACTGCTGCGCGTGCTGCAGCAAGGCGAGTATACGACGGTCGGCGGCCGCACCCCCATCAAAGCCGATGTCCGCATCATCGCCGCAACCAACAAAGACCTGCGCCAACTCATTCAACAGGGTCTCTTCCGCGAAGATCTGTTCTTCCGGCTTAACGTCGTGCCGCTGCGGCTACCGCCGTTGCGCGAGCGCAGCGAGGATATTCCCGATCTGATCCGGCATTTCTTTGCTCTGGTGGAGCGGGAGGGTTTGCCGCCGAAGCAGATCGATCAAGCGGCGCTCGAGCGCCTCAAACGCCATCGCTGGCCGGGCAATGTGCGGGAACTCGAAAATCTGGCGCGCCGGCTCGCTGCGCTTTACCCGCAAGAGACGATCACAGCCGGCGTTGTCGACGCAGAATTATCTCAGCCCGCTTTGGCGGCCCCCGGCGAGAGCCACGGCGGCGATGAGAACCTGTCCAACGCGGTCGAAGGTTATCTGGCGAGATATTTTTCTGGTTTCGACGGCGCACTGCCGCCACCCGGCCTGTACCATCGCATTCTGCGCGAGGTCGAAGGTCCGCTGCTCTCTGCCGCGCTTGCCGCCACGCGAGGCAACCAGATCCGTGCCGCCGATCTTCTCGGCGTCAACCGCAACACTTTACGTAAGAAAATCCGCGACTTGGACCTGCAGATCTATCGCACCGGCAACGGCTAGAAACCGCGGCGGCAATTCGCCTGTGCCGTCCTGCCGGACCGCCTAGTTATTGTCGCAATCGAGCAACATTGTTGTATAAAAGCATCACTCGGGTGGGTGGGCGCAGCAATTTTCATTGCTCATCCGGTCGTCTTTTCACCTCACGGGACAGGGTCCGGACCATTTAACATGGCGACTGCCGACCAAGTTGCCGCGCTCGATCCAGCGGGCGCCGCGCCTGTGCCCGTTGTTTCCCGGCTGATTGGCGCCTGCGCGGTCGGGGTGGCGCTCCTTTCCGCCACCGCGACCTTCCTAGTGCTCGCTGGCCTTACGCCGATTGCCCCGGTCCATGAAGTCGTAGTCGAGCTTCTGCTCGGTAATGCCATTACTGGGTTCCTGTTGCTCGGCATAATCGGGCGCGAAGTCTGGAAAGTCATACAGGCACGCCGCCGCGGTCGGGCAGGGTCGCGCCTTCACGTTCAAATCGTCGGGCTCTTCGCCGTGATCGCGGCGGTGCCGACCGTCCTCGTCTCGGTTGTCGCCAGCACGACGTTGGACCGCGGGCTCGATCGTTTCTTTTCGACGCGTACCCGGGCCATGATCGAGCAATCGCTGATCGTCGCCAACGCTTATGTCAGCGAGCATGCCGAGGCGATCCGCGGCGACCTCTTAGCCATGGCTTACGACCTCGGCCGCGCCAAGCCGATATTCGATCAGGACCGCGATCAATTCCAGAAAATCATCAGCGCCCAAGCTGCCGGCCGTAACCTATCTGCTGCGTTGCTGATCAAGTCGGATGGTTCGACAGTCGACCGGGCCGGCGTAACCATGGACAAGAAAATCGTCCTGCCCACGGCCGATCTGCTCGCCGAAGTCAATGAAACCGAACCGCGCGTTGCCCTGATCCCCGAAGACAATCATCTCGCCGCCGTGGTCAAGCTGCGCGGTTATGACGACATGTACCTGTATGCGGCGCGGATTCTCGATCCGCGCGTCGTCGCGCAATTGCGCGCGACTCAGGACAGCGTCGGCGAATTCGCCAATCTCGAGGCGCGTCGGCTTGGCATCCAGATCGCATTCGGATTGATGTTTGCGGTCATCGCGCTGATTGTGCTGCTTTCGTCGGCCTGGCTCGGATTGGATTTTGCCAACCGGCTGGTCGCGCCTATACGTCGTCTGATCGGCGCCGCGAATGTGGTGTCGACCGGCAATCTGAACATCCAGGTTCCAGTGCGCCGCTCGGAAGGCGATCTCGCCCGATTGGGCGAAACCTTCAATAAGATGACGCATGAATTGCGCACCCAGCATGAAGACATCGTGCGGGCGCGCGACCTTATCGACAGCAGACGCCGCTTTACGGAAGCGGTACTCGCCGGCGCCAGCGCCGGCGTCATTGGCGTCAATGCCAGCGGGCACATTTCTATTCTCAACCGCTCGGCGGAGCGGCTGATGGGCCGATCAGAAAGCGAGGTGTTAGGGCTGCCGCTTGCGCAAGTAGCGCCCGAGCTCGGGGACATTTTCGAGGCGGCCCGGATGGGTAATCAACGGCTTATTCAAAAACAAATGGCCATGAGGCGCGATGGCCAGGAGCGAAACTATTCCGTCCGCGTAACCAGCGAACAGGCGACCGAGGCCGAGCACGGCTATGTGATCACGATCGACGATATTACCGAGCTGGTACTGGCGCAGCGTTCGTCAGCATGGGTCGACATCGCGCGGCGTATCGCGCACGAGATCAAAAACCCGCTCACTCCGATTCAGCTCTCGGCCGAACGGCTGCGCCGCAAATATAGCAAATCGATCACGGACGATCCGGCCGTCTTCGAGCAGTGCACCGAAACGATCGTGCGCCAGGTCGACGATATCAAGCGGATGGTGGATGAGTTCTCGCGCTTCGCGCGTATGCCGAAAGCAGTGCTGGCCGATGAGGACGTCGCCGATGCCGTGCGGCAAGTGGTGTTCCTGCTGCGGGTTGCTCATCCCGATATCGACTTCGATGTCAGCCTTGAGGCGGAGGCGATGCCAGCCCGCTTTGACCGGCGGCTTATCTCCCAAGCGCTGACAAATATTATCAAGAACGCCGCCGAGGCAATTGGAGCGGTGCCACCTGCGGAGCTCGGTCGTGGTCGCATCGCGGTGCGAGTCCACCGTGAAGGCAAAGACGTCGTCATCGATGTGATCGATAATGGTATCGGGCTGCCAAAGGAAAACCGCTCCCGGTTGCTCGAGCCCTATGTGACCACCCGAGAGAAGGGCACCGGCCTCGGGCTCGCCATCGTTGGTCGTATTCTCGAGGAACACGGCGGACGTCTCGAACTGCGCGACGCCGCCGAAAAGGTTCCTGGCGCGCGCGGCGCCTGGATGCAGTTGCGATTTGGCGCCGAGCCGACTGCGGCGTCGACCGAACAGCCGCCGATCGAAACGCGTACCGCAGCAGAATGATTTCAGGATAGGGCAACGGTTACAGCATGGCATCCGATATCCTGATCGTTGACGATGAAGCAGATATCCGCGACTTGGTTGCGGGCATCTTGCAGGATGAGGGGCACGGCACGCGCACCGCGCGCGACAGCGATGAGGCGCTTACCGCGGTCGTTGCGCGCCGCCCCAATCTTGTTTTTCTCGACATTTGGTTACAGGGCAGCCGGCTCGATGGTCTGCAGCTGCTCGACAGCCTCAAGCAGCAACATCCAGAGCTGCCCATCGTCATGATTTCCGGACACGGAAACATCGAGACAGCGGTGTCAGCCATCAAGCGTGGCGCCTACGACTTCATCGAAAAACCATTCAAAGCCGATCGGCTGTTGCTTGTCGCCGAACGCGCGCTTGAGAATTCACGGCTTAAGCGCGAGGTGCGGCAGCTCAAGCAATTCGCCCCGCTCGCGGCGACGCTGGTTGGACATTCGCCGGCCGTCAATCAGTTGCGCCAGACCATCGAAAAGGTTGCCCCGACCAACAGCCGCGTTCTCATTGTCGGCCCGTCCGGCAGCGGCAAGGAGCTTGCCGCGCGAACTATTCACACCCATTCGGCTCGCACCACCGCGCCGTTCGTGGTGATCAATGCCGCCGCCATCACGCCTGAGCATATGGAGACCGAATTATTCGGCATCGAAGGCGGCAACGGGACGACGAGTCGCAAAGTCGGCGCGCTCGAAGAAGCGCACGGCGGCACTTTGTTTATCGACGAGATTGCCGATATGCCGCGCGAAACGCAGAACAAAATTTTGCGCGTCTTGGTCGATCAGACTTTCCAGCGTGTCGGCGGCAGCACGAAAGTGACTGTGGACGTGCGCATCGTCTCCTCGACCAGCCGCAATATCGAGTCGGACATCGCCGCGGGTAAGTTCCGCGAAGATCTATTTCATCGGCTCTCGGTGGTTCCGATTCGCGTGCCGGGATTGGCCGAACGACGCGAGGATATTCCCGAGCTCGTCGAGTATTTCATGGCCCAGATATCGCAGATGACCGGCTTGCCCAAGCGCACGGTCGGCGCCGACGCGCTGGCGGTATTGCAGTCGCATGACTGGCCGGGAAATGTACGCCAACTCCGCAACAATGTGGAGCGCTTGATGATTCTTGCCGGCGGCGATCCCGAGGCGGTGATCACCGCATCGATGCTGCCGCAGGACGTTGGCTCGATGATCCCGAACATGCCGAATGGCAATGGCGGCGAACACCTGATGAGCCTGGCGCTGCGCGAAGCGCGCGAGGTTTTCGAGCGCGAATATCTATTGGCTCAGATCAATCGCTTCGGCGGCAATATTTCGCGCACGGCCGAGTTCGTTGGCATGGAACGCTCGGCGCTCCATCGCAAGCTCAAAGCGCTGGGGATCGATTGAAGTGACAGGTTTCAGGAATCAAGTATCAAACACTAAGCACCGCTGGTTGGCACTTTCCTGATCACTGATTCCTGAAACCCCATATCTGATAACCATGTCCCGCATTGCCTACGTCAATGGCCGTTATCTGCCGTTCCGCGACGCCAAAGTTCACGTCGAGGATCGCGGCTACCAGTTTGCCGACGGGGTTTATGAAGTTTGCGAGGTGAGGGGCGGCCGGCTGATTGACGAGCGGCGGCACCTTGAACGCCTCAAACGCTCCCTTAGCGAACTACAGATCCGCATGCCGATATCCCCGCGTGCGCTTGGAGTGATCGTCCACGAAGTGGTCGCGCGTAATCGGATCGGCTACGGCATCGTTTATCTGCAAATGACCCGGGGCGTGGCGCGTCGCGATCATGCTTTTCCGTCGCGGGAAGTACGGCCGAGCCTGGTAGTGACGGCGCGAGCAGTAAACCGATTGCGCAACGAAGCGTTGGCCGAACAAGGCATTGCCGTGATCACCGTGCCGGATAACCGCTGGGGTCGGGTCGACATCAAGACCACGGGACTATTATCCAACGTGTTGGCCCGGCAAGCGGCGCTCGAGCGCGGCGCGCGTGACGCTTGGTTCGTCGATGCGGATGGCACGGTGACCGAGGCCTCTTCGGCGAATGTTTGGATTGTCACCCCCGCCGGAACTTTGGTGACACGGCACGCGGACCACGCAATCTTACGAGGCATAACCCGCACCGTCTTGTTCGATGCTATCAAGGCACAGGGCCTCGCCGCGGCGGAACGAGCATTCACGGTCGAGGAGGCGTACAGCGCACGCGAGGCCTTTATCACCTCGGCGAGCCAGATCGTGCTGCCGGTCGTACGGGTAGACGGCCGAACGATCGGTGATGGTAAGCCCGGTCCGGTGGCGACCGCCCTCCGGCGCGCTTACCACCTTTACGCCGAGGCGGGATAGCCCAAACCGGCGCGAAGTTGGGCTTGCATCGCTCTGCGCCCGGCCTTCTAATAGAAAGCATACCGGGCCCTGTTTGGCCCCGATCTGTGGGATCGCAAGCAGAACTAAAAAGCTAGTAAAAAAGGCCAAAACGTCCGTGGGGCAGGGGCCTGCGGCGCAAAAGAACGGGGCAACGGCCATGGCAGCCGACCGCGCACAAAATCTCCAGGACACTTTCCTCAATCACGTCCGTAAAAACAAAATTCCTCTCACCATATTTTTGGTGAACGGCGTCAAGCTGCAGGGCGTCGTTACGTGGTTCGATAATTTCTGCGTATTATTGCGTCGCGACGGCCACTCCCAGCTTGTCTACAAGCACGCTATTTCGACCATCATGCCGGGCCACCCCGTGCAGCTTTTCGAGGGCGCCGAAGAAGCGCCGTCCGGGGAATAGGGTCGATTGGAGCCGCGCCGCCGCGACACGCGCCCGTTAAAGCCGCCTCAGTCCGCGCAACGCGGGGGCGGGCGACGCGGTGAGGCTCCGGTCACCGGCCGTGCCCTCGTGATCGAGCCGGTCCTGCGCCGGGCTAGCGTGGCCGGCACGCGGCCTCCAGCGGCAAAGCTCGATGAAGCGATCGGCCTTGCGCGCGCCATCGATCTTAAGGTCGAACAATCCGGCATCGTCATGCTCAACGCGTTGCGGCCGGCGACCTATCTTGGCAAGGGCAAGGTCGAAGAAATTTCCGGCCTGGTCAAAAGTTTCGATGCCGGCATCGTCGTAATGGACTGTGCGCTCTCCCCAGTACAACAGCGCAATCTGGAAAAAGCCTGGAATGCGAAAGTCGTAGATCGCACCGGCTTGATCCTGGAAATTTTCGGCCGACGAGCGCGGACCCGCGAGGGTGCGCTGCAAGTCGAACATGCGCACCTGACCTACCAAAAAAGCCGCCTGGTCCGATCGTGGACCCATCTTGAGCGTCAACGCGGCGGCTTCGGTTTTCTCGGCGGCCCGGGCGAAACCCAGCTCGAGGCGGATCGCCGTATGATCGACGAGCGGCTCGCCAAGATCGAAAACGAATTAGGCGGGGTGAAACGCACGCGCGCACTGCATCGCGAAAGCCGCCGGCGCGTCCCTTACCCGATCGTCGCCTTGGTCGGCTATACCAATGCCGGCAAATCGACCCTGTTTAATCGCATGACGCAGGCAAGCGTGCTGTCAGCCGATATGCTGTTCGCGACGCTCGACCCAACGTTGCGCGCTGTGGCGCTTCCTCATGGCGTACGCATCATTCTCTCCGATACGGTCGGCTTTATTTCCGACCTGCCGACAATGCTGATCGCCGCTTTCCGTGCCACACTGGAAGAAGTGATCGAGGCGGATGTGATCCTGCACGTTCGCGATGTTTCGCACGAGGATGCCGAGGCGCAACTGCATGACGTCGAAAAAATCCTAAACGAGCTCGGCATCGATCCGCGTAATCAAGCCAATGACAAGCGTTCTCTGATCGAGGTCTGGAACAAGATCGATCGTCTCGATCAAGCTGCCCGGGAACGTCTCGCCAATGTCGCCGAGCGGCACTCCTCAAGCCCCGTACTAGCTTCCGCAACGACGGGGGAGGGGATCGACATGCTCGCCGCAGCGATCGAGGCACGGCTTGCCGCCAGCCGGGAAGTGATTGAACTTTGCCTCGATCCCACTGACGGCGCCGGCGTAAGCTGGCTGCACCGCCATACCGAAGTTCTCAAAAAGTCGTTCGACAAAGACGGCCGCATTGCCATGACCGTGCGGGCCGACGCGGACAAGGCGGCGACGCTGAGAGCGAAGCTCTCCACGCCGTCCATCCTGGCGCGGAGGCATTGATCAGCGCTGCTCAGCCTCTTTCGCTTCGTTCCAAAGCGCATCCATTTCGGCAAGCGTCGAATCTCGCGGGCCTTTACCGCGCGCGGCGAGCGCGCGTTCAATCGAGGCAAAGCGCCGTTCGAATTTCTGATTGGTCTGCCGCAGCACGCCTTCGGGATCGACGCTGAAATGTCGCGCGAGGTTCACCACGGCGAACAAAAGATCGCCGACCTCGGCCGCAGTCGCAGCCTCATTCATTTCTGCTCGATTAAGCTCAGCTTCGATCTCGTCGGCTTCCTCGCGAATCTTGTGCAAGACAGCGCGCGGATCTTTCCAATCGAAGCCGACTTTGCTGGCCTTAACCTGCAGCTTTAACGCACGCGTGAGGGCAGGGAGTGCGACCGGTACTCCTGAAAGCGCGCCGTCTTGGGCAGCGGTTTTGCCTGCCTTTTCCTCTGCCTTGATCCGCTCCCACAACCCTTCAACGGCGCGGGGCGTCTCTGACCTTTCATCGCCAAAGACATGAGGGTGCCGGCGGATCAGTTTTTCGGTTATCGCTTGCACCACGTCGTCGAAATCGAAAGCGCCCTGTTCTTCGGCCATGCGGGCGTGAAACACAACCTGCAACAAAAGATCGCCGAGCTCGTCTTTAAGATCTACGAGATCGCCGCGTGCAATGGCGTCGGCAACTTCATAGGCTTCCTCCAACGTGTATGGCGCGATCGTGGAAAAATTCTGCGCCAAATCCCAGGGGCAGCCGGTTTCCGGTCGGCGCAGCGCCGCCATGATTTCGAGCAGGCGACCGATGTCGCGTGAAGGTGTCATCGCCGGGATTCCTGATACAGTCGTCGGAGCAGGGGATCGCGCCGAAGCCGCGGACCCTATCAGACTTGAAAAATCGCCGCGAGCGATCCCATAACCGTCCCATGCCCCTTTCAGATTATGTTCGTTCGGTTGTGCTGCTGATTTTGGCGGCAGTGGCCCTGTTCGCCACGGCCGGCAGTTTCGCCATTCTCAGTTTTTGGCTGTATCTGGCAATTCTCGGCCTGGTCTTCATTGCTTCCTTCGTGATGCTTGATCGCGGGCTCCTGCAAGAACGCATGCGGCCCGGCGGCAAACCGATACCGCTCGGTCTGCGTCTGCTTAACGTCGTCCTGCTCATCCAATGGGTCATCGCCGGGCTTGACGGCGGGCCCTTGCACTACGACATCCGGCCTATGCCGCTGGCATCTTGATCGACCTGGCAAGCGGCATCGCGCTTGGTTTTTCTCGCTGCGATCTCCTTGCCATTCCTGCTGTACCGAACGATGGCCGAAGACCGCGTGCTGCAAGCGCAACTGCCCGGTTATGCCGAGTACGCGCAGCGGGTGCGATGGCGGCTCGCGCCAGGGATTTGGTGAGATCGGGCGGGGGAGTTACACGTCTTTGTGCAAATGGATATTTAACGCGTCATTCGCATAAGAGATATTATGGAATATCCATCATTATGGCCCGTATTTACGGAGTTTCCGCGAGCGTCAGTCCCATGCCGTCGAATGCCGGCACCACATGGACCGGCAGCTTGCCGCGCAGCACGTCGTAATCCAGGTCGGTGTGCAGGTTGGTCAGGATGGCGCGCCGCGGCTTTAGCCGCTCGATCCAGTCCAGCGCGTCAGCAACGGAAAAATGGCTCGGGTGCGGGCGGTAACGCAGCGCGTCGAGAATCCAGACATCGAGCCCGCTCAAGCTTGGGAGGCTTGCCGCCGGAATGCCGCTGACATCGCAGGAATAGGCGAGCCCGCCGAAGCGAAATCCCAGCGCGGTGATATCACCGTGCTCCTGCAGGAAAGGCAAAACAGTGATTGGCCCGCCCTTCCCGGTCACGGTCACGGCGGTGCCGGCCGTCAATCGGTGCTCGCTCACGATCGGCGGATAGTTGCTTCCGGGCGGCGATTGGAAGCAATAGGCGAACCTCGTTCGCATCATCGCCGCGGTTTTTTCGTCAAGGTAAACGTCGACACGCTGGTGGCGTTTGATGAACAACGAACGCAGATCGTCGATGCCATGCGTGTGATCGGCGTGCTCATGCGTATAGAAGACGCCGTCGAGCCAATCGACTTCGGCATCAAGCAATTGCTCGCGCAGATCGGGCGACGTATCGACGAGAACACGTGTGACGCCTTCGGCGGTCCGGCGCTCGACCAAAAACGACGTCCGCCGCCGGCGATTCTTAGGATTGTTCGGATCGCAGTCGCCCCAGCCCAAAGCGGGTCGCGGCACGCCGCCGGAAAAGCCGCAGCCGAGAATGGTGAATTTTAGGGTCATCTAAGCCGTGCGACGTTGCTCGGTTGACCTATCGCGCTGCGTTCCGATTCTTTGGCATCGTCGGCGCGCGGGACTTTGGCGAACAGCCGGTAGAAATTGGCCGTCGTCTGCTCGGCAATCGCATCGAGTGAGACGCCACGGACGTCGGCCAAGACCTTTGCGGTCTCGACCACATAAGCCGGCTCATTACGCCTGCCGCGATATTTGCCTGGTGCGAGATAGGGCGCATCGGTCTCAACCAAAATGCGATCTGCCGGCAGCTCCGCCGCGATCGCCCGCAGGGCCTCGGAATTCTTGAACGTCAGGATGCCGGTGAAGGAAATGAAATGGCCGAGCGCCATCGCCCGGCGGGCGAGGTCGCGCCCGCCGATAAAACAATGCAGCACGGCGGCGAACGCGCCCTGCCCCATTTCCTCTTCCAGAATGCGCGCGGTGTCGTCGTCCGCCTCGCGCGAATGAATGACGAGAGGCAGGCCACTCTCGCGCGCCGCGGCAATGTGCGTGCGAAATCCACGCTCCTGCGCCTCGCGCGGCGAATTGTCGTAGTGATAATCGAGGCCGGCTTCGCCGATGGCGACGACTTTTGCGGTGCGACTGCGCTTGACGAGCTCGGCCGGCGTCACGTCGAGCTCCTCATGCGCATAATGCGGATGTGTGCCGAGCGAGCAATAGACCTCGGCAAAGCGATCCGCAATCGCCAGCACGTCGGCTTGCCGCCGAACGCGCGTCGAGATCGTGACCATGCGCTCGATACTGGCGGCGCGGGCGCGCGCCACCACCGCATCGAGCTGATCGGCAAAATCAGGGAAATCGAGATGGCAATGGCTGTCGATCAGCATTGGCATTCTATTGCGCGGCGGCTGGTTCGACATAACGCGGGAAAACCGCCGCCGGCGCGGGAAGCTTTACGCCCGCGGCGATGCGATGCTGGCCGCCAAGATGGATGAAGTGCCGCTCGGGTGCCGGAATTGCCAACAGATCAAGCAATGTCTCTGCCGCAGTCGGCATGAACGGCAATGCCAATATCGCCACTTGGCGCAACACTTCCGCGGTCACATAGAGCACCGTGCCCTGCCGCGGCGGATCGGTCTTGGCGAGCGCCCATGGCGCCTCGCCGGCAAAATAGCGGTTGGCTTCGGCGACCACCGCCCAGATTGCATTAAGCACCTGATGTAATTGCTGCGTCTGCATCGCTTCGCGCGCTTTGCCGACCAGAGCATCGGCAGCCTCGAGCATCGCTTTATCGCTCGCCTGCAACGCGCCCGGTTTTGGCAGTACGCCGCCAAGATTGCGCGCTACCATCGTTAGCGAACGCTGCGCCAGATTGCCGAGATCGTTGGCCAAATCGGCATTGATGCGCGCGACGATCGCCTCATGGCTGTAATTGCCGTCCTGCCCGAACGGCACTTCGCGCAAGAGGAAATAGCGTAGCTGATCGACGCCATAGGCGTCGGCCAAGGCGAAAGGATCAATGACGTTGCCGACCGACTTCGACATTTTCTCGCCGCGGTTAAATAGAAAGCCATGGGAGAAGATGCGACGCGGCACGGCGATACCCGCCGACATCAGAAAAGCCGGCCAGTACACAGCGTGAAAGCGCACAATGTCCTTGCCGATCACATGCAAATCGGCCGGCCAATATTTTTTGAACTTTTCACTTTCGGTGTCTGGAAAGCCCACGGCGGTGATGTAATTGGTCAGAGCGTCGACCCAAACATACATGATGTGCTTGGGATTGCCGGGGACCTTTATTCCCCAGTCGAAGGTTGTACGCGAGAGCGAAAGATCCTGCAGCCCGCCGCGGACGAAGCTTGTGACTTCGTTCAGCCGCTCTTTTGGCAACACGAAATCAGGAACGCGCTGGTAGAGGTCGAGCAGCTTCGGCGCGTATTTGGACAGTCTGAAGAAATAGCTTTCCTCCTCGACCCATTCGACCGGCGTGCCGTGCGGACCGAGCCGCAGGCCTGTATCGTCCAGCCGGGTTTCGCTCTCGTCGTAATAGGCCTCGTCGCGGACCGAATACCAGCCGGAATATTTGTCGAGATAAATGTCGCCGGCGGCCTCCATGCGCTGCCAAATGGCCTCCGAGGACCGGTAGTGACGCACTTCGGTGGTGCGGATAAAGTCATCGTTTGAGCAATTGAACTTCTTCACCATGGCCTGAAAGCGGGGCACGTTGCGCCCGACCAATTGCCGCGGCGTAATGTTTTCCTTGGCCGCGGTCTGCAGCATTTTGATGCCGTGTTCGTCGGTGCCGGTCAGAAAGAAGACGTCGCGGCCGTCGAGCCGCATGAAGCGCGCAATAGCGTCGGTAGCGATCGCCTCATAGGCGTGGCCGATATGCGGCGCGCCGTTTGGATAGGCAATTGCAGTAGTGATGTAATAGGGCGTGCCGGCCGGTCGCTCAGTCATGACGGTTGGTATCAACCGTGCGTGGCTTCGGCAAGCAGGCCAAAAACGTTGAAAACCAGCGGCTTGCGCTCAAGATTGTACATTTCGGCATCGCGCGCCGCGGCATTGATCCGCTTTGAAACCTCGGCCAAGCGCACCAGCCGTGTAAGCTCACCGCGGCCGCCGTCGAGGCGCGCCGCCAGCCAGGCATTAATCGTATCGAGAAATGCCGTAAGCGGCTGCGGGTCGGTTCCGGCCAGCGCATCGCCGAGCGCGTGCAGCCCGGCGACATCGAGCGCCGGCAGCGCCGCAAGCAGATCGAGCGCTTGCTGGCGCAGCGCCAAGGCGCCGTCATCGAGCAAAGCGAGCGCGCGGGCAACAGAGCCGTCGGACGCGGCAGCGGCGGCTGCGATGCTCGGGTCATTGGGCGCCGATTGCGTTGCTGCCGCGGCGGCCGACGCAACGTCGCGCTCGGCAAGCGGGCGAAGCGTAACGATCCGGCAGCGCGATCGCAGCGTCGGCGCCACCCGTGCAGCCGAGTGAGCAACGAGCAAGAGCAGCGCGCGCTTGGGCGGCTCCTCGAGCACCTTCAACAGCGCGTTGGCCCCGAAGCGGTTGAGATCATCAACGGCGTCGACGATCGCAATCCGCCAGCCCCCCTCGCCTGCCGTCGAGCCGAAAAAGGGGACGGTGCGGCGGGTGTCCTCGACCGCGATCTGGTTACGCAGCACGCCCCTCTCGTTGACGGTCCGTTCAATCACGAGAAGATCAGGCTGGGCCTGCGCGGCGATCCGTCGGGCCACTGGATTTGCCGGCGCGACTTCAAGCGATTCCGCAGTTTGCACATCCGGCGCGACCGGGTCGGGGTGAGCGAGAACAAAGCGCGCCAGCCGGTAAGCGAGTGTCGCCTTGCCAATGCCCTTCGGTCCCGTGATGAGGACGCCGTGTGGCATGCGCCCGGAGCGGTACGCGGTAAGCAGCGCCGCCTCAGCGGCGGCGTGGCCGAACAACACCGCCGTCGCGCGCGGATGCGACGCCTCATCGATATCGTCGTCGTCCTCGTTCATGCTTCAAGCTTTCGCGACCGCGGCTTCGTCAACGGGACGGACCGCCGGGGGATCGAGCCGCGACTGCACCGCGTACCAAATCGATTTGGCGACAGCTTCCTTGGCAGCACTGGCGTCGATCACCACGCAGCGATCGGGTTCGCTCGCCGCAATCGCGAGATAAGCTTCACGCAGCTTTTCGTGGAATTCGGCGCCCTCCCCTTCAAACCGGTCCGCCTGATCATTGCCACGTCGCAGCTTTGCCCGCTCGAGGCCAAGCTGAACTGGCAGGTCGAGGATCACCGTGAGATCGGGGGTAAGACTGCCGACCGAAACGCGTTCAAGCACGTTGATGAGTCTTTGATCGACCTGGCCGAGGATACCCTGATAGACGCGGGTTGAATCCGCAAACCGGTCGCAAACAACCCATTTCCCCGATCGGAGCGCCGGCAGAATCGTGCATTGCACATGGTCGTCGCGCGCGGCCGCAAACAGCATGGCTTCGACGTCCGCGCCAAGCGGTTTTGCGGCGCCGGTCAAAAGCACATGGCGAATTATCTCCGCACCCGGTGAGCCGCCGGGTTCGCGCGTCAGTTCGACGGCAAGACCAAGCGATTCCAGACGCAGCGCCAACATACCGGCCTGAGTGGATTTGCCGGTTCCTTCGCCGCCTTCAAAGGTGATGAATTTGCCTTGCATATCGGAGGGTGGCCCGCGTCAGGCGTGCGCGTTGATCTGTATTCAATATCAGTAATTTACGGCTAAGTTCTTCAGTAACAGACGAAAAGGGCTGGCTCCTTTGGCAGCAATATAGGCGTCCATGCTCAAACGCGCACTGCCGGCTGTTGAGAGTTCAGAGCTTTTTCACGCCGGCACGCAACAGCCCGATCATCAATTCGGTGGCGCCATCCATCGCCCGTTGCGACATGCTTCCCCGTCCGACATCGTCGGCAGCCTGAAGCGGCACTTCAAGAGCTAGGTTTTCGCCCCGCCACACTTTGAGCTTGCCAATCGGCTGGCCCTTGGCGATCGGCGCCGGCACCGGACCGGTATAGACGATCCGAGCCAGCAAGCGTTGGCTGTTATTGCGCGGCACCATCACCCGCACGATGCCCGTAGCGACCAGCGGCACATAGCCTCTGTCGCCACCGAAGACCTTGGCATCGCCCACCCTCTGCCCTTCGGCAAACAAGACTCGTGCTTGAAAGTCGTGAAAGCCAAACTCCAAAAGCTTCTTTGCTTCGTCGGCGCGTTCCTTCTCTGATTTTGCGCCGGTGACAACCGCGATCAGCCGCAAATTATCCTGCACCGCCGAACCCACCAAATTGAACCCAGCCTCCGATGTGTCACCGGTTTTAAGCCCGTCGGCGCCGATACCCATTGCAAGAAGCGGATTCCGATTTTGCTGGTGAATATTATTCCAAGCGAAGTCGCGCTGGCTGAAATAAGGATAGAAGTCGGGGTAGGCCTGGATGATGTGCCGCGCCAGCTCCGCCATCTCCCGCACCGTCACACGCAAATTGGGATCGGAATAGCCGGTCGAATTTGTGAAGGTAGAATGTTCGAGGCCAATTTCGCGAGCCCGTTGGGTGAGCATTTGGCCAAAGCTTGCTTCATTTCCGGCAAGCGCCTCAGCCACGGCGATGCAGGCGTCGTTGGCTGAATCGACGATGATGCCTTGAATGAGATCGGAGACTTTTACCCGGCTGTGAATAGCCGCGAACATGGTGGAGCCGTGCGACGGCGCTCCCCCCTTTCGCCAGGCGTTCTCGCTGATCATGTATTCGTCATCGAGTTTGACCCGGCCCTGCTTGATCTCGTTGAACAGAAATTCAAGCGTCATCAGCTTGGCCAGGCTCGCCGGCGCGACCAACTGATCACCGTTCTTGTCGTACAAGATGCTGTCGCTGTCCGCGTCGAGAAGGATGGCCGCGGGTGCGCCGACCTGGAACCCATCTTCTTTCTTGGTCGAAGCAGGCGGCGCGGCGATAGCTGCCGCCATTACCGCGAGCAACAGCCCCGCTGCGCCAGTGGCAATGAACGCTTGAATCTTATGGCAAGCCCACCTTGCGCGCTTCGTTCCGCGCCAAATCTCCGGCACTTAAACCTCCAAATCCCAATTTCATTCTGGCGCAAAGATCGGGCACAAAACAGGCCTTTGTCCCCGCGACGAATCCGCCGCCGACTTTTTCAACAGGCGATAACATTGAGGTCAGTAAAGGCCACGCCCAGTAAGGAATTCTCCGGAATCGATTTCGCCCGACGTGATTGCGGCTGCATAGGTCAGCGTAGCATTCCGCGGCAACGAGGCGGTCGTTGCGGTGCTGGCGAACCGCGTTCGGGCTGATGGTGACGTGGTCATTGAAATTGGCACGATCCTGGTGGCGGCGAGTTTGACAGCGCCCGGCGCCGGCGCCGGTTCGTCCTGGCGCAGCGTCGCTTCCAGCAGTCGGTCGTCCGAACCTTCCACCGGGGCGGCTGCGGCATATTCCACGCGCACCCAGGCGGTCCCGCTCACTGTAAAGCCCAACAGGTGCGCGGCGCGCCTGGAAACGTCAATGATGCGATTGCCGGCATACGGCCCACGATCGTTGACGCGAACGATCAGCGAGCGACCATTGCTCAAGTTCGACACGCGCACATAGCTCGGCAACGGCAAGGTCGGATGCGCGGCGGTGATGGCATCGGCGTCGAAGATTTCGCCATTCGCAGTCGCGCGGCCATGAAAATCGGAGCCGTACCATGAGGCGACCCCGTCGGCCCGATAGTGCGGGTTCGCCTCCGGGACATAGACGCGGCCGGCCACCACGTAGGGCGAACCGACTCGGTAGACACCCCCGCCCTTCGGCACCGGCGCTCCAGGTTCGACCAGGCGGGCGCTGGGCTCCACGCCGTAACGCGGATCGATATGGCTGTTATTGGCGCAGTTAGCCAAGAAAATGCAGAGCAGCACGCCGCCCGCAGGCAACGCGAACCGTCTTAGCGCCGAGCTTGCCCGACCCCGCATCATCCCCCATCCCACCAAGGGAACTATCGAATTTGAGCATGGTCAGAATGTGGCAAAATTGGACAAGGTGATCCCGATAGTGAATGGACCATTTCACGCGATGCCATTCCGCCCAAGCACGGCGTTGTCCCTTGACCGCATTGGCGGCACACATGATTGGCGGCAAACATGGCCGCGCCAAGTGCGGCAAGCTGTGGGGCAAGCAGGGCGTTACTGGCAAATTTGCTTGAATAACTAAGGAAGAGGCTCCGCGCATTGCGGCGAATATCGCGAAGATGCCGGCGCTAGGTCGGAACGCCTAAAGCACGGACGCGCTTAAGTCTAAATTGCCGACCACAACGGCTAAATTCCGTTCGGCGTACAGGCCATCAGCAATTTGGCTGTATCGAGGAGGTTGGTGGCGGGGGTTGCTACTCGCTTTTTGTCCGGCAGCACAAAGACGATCTCATCGTCCGACTGCATGATGTAATCACGAT
>DASZCJ010000499.1:0-4135 GCA_035943155.1 Xanthobacteraceae bacterium
CAAGGCAATAATTCCTATCATCGCTCACAACCGCCGCGTTCAGGGGTGTCGATGCTGACGCATGCGCAGGTCTGGTCAGCCATTGATCGTCTCGCGGCGCGCGCCGGATTGACCGCTTCCGGGCTTGCCCGCCGCGCCGGCCTCGATCCCACCACGTTTAACAAGTCAAAGCGCGCTACCGCGCAAGGCCGCGCCCGCTGGCCTTCTACAGAATCCATCGCCAAGGCGCTCACCGCGACCGGAATTCCACTTGAGACGTTTGTCGCATTAATCGAGCGCGGCGCCGGTGTTGCAGCACGTGCCGTACCGCTCCTCGGCTTCGCCGATGCTGGCGCGGACGGCTATTTCGACGATTGCGGCTTTCCGACCGGCGAGCGCTGGCAGGCAATTGCATTCCCGGCGGTCAATGATGGGCACGCTTATGCCCTGAAAATTTCCGGCGACGCGCTGGCGCCAGCCTATCGGGATGGCGACGTCATCATCGTCTCGCCTGCGGCGCCGATCCAGCGTGGTGACCGCGTGGTGGTGCGCACGAAGTCTGGCGAGCTGACCGCTCATGAACTCAAGCGCAAAACGGCAAAATCAATCGAGTTAAAATCGCTCAACACCCAGCACGGCGACCGCACACTGCCAATGGCGGATGTTGCTTGGATCGCACGCATTCTCTGGACGAGCCAATAAGTCGCGGCGGTGTTTCATGCCGATCGCGCCAACGCCCCGTCGATCATCGCAATCGTATCGGTGATGCCATAAGCGGCGACAAATGAGCCGAACCGCGGACCTTTTTCCTGACCGAGCAGCACTTGATAAAGCATATTGAACCATTCGAGCGAGACGCCGGGTTTGCCATCTTTGGTTTTGATCTTGCCGGTCTTGTCGAGAAACGGTTCGCGGCGGCCGATCTCGTAGACCACCTCCTGGATCGCCTCAGCCGTCGCCTGCGCCGGCAGTTGCGCAAGCGCATCGCGCAAATCCAGCAGTGCGGCACGCTCCGCCGCGCTCGGCGAGCGGAACTTTTTCACCGGCGCCACGAAGTCGCGATAGTAATTGATGGCGTAATCGACCAGCGCGGCAAGGCGCGGATGGGTCATTGACGTCACGCCCGGCCGGTAGCGGCTGATAAAGCCCCACAGCGTTTCGGCATTAGCCGCATTCGAGGCTGTGACCAGCGACAGCAGCATCGCGAACGGCACCGGGTTGTCCGCCGGCGGCGGCGCACCGTGGTGAATGTGCCAAACCGGATTGCCGAGCTTTTCCTTGGCGCCTTGGCGCGGATAAGCGTCGAGGAATTGCAGATAATCATCGACGTGGCGCGGGATGACATCGAAATAAAGTCGCTTGGCCGCTTTCGGCTCGCGATACATGAATAGGGACAGACTTTCCGGGCTGGCATAGCGCAGCCATTCTTCAATCGTCAGCCCGTTGCCTTTCGACTTGGAGATTTTTTGCCCGTTCTCATCGAGAAAAAGCTCGTAATTGAAACCTTCCGGCGGCGCACCGCCGAGCGTGCGGCAGATCTCTCCCGACAACTTTACTGAATCGATCAAATCCTTGCCGGCCATTTCGTAATCGACACCGAGCGCAACCCAACGCATTGCCCAATCCGGTTTCCATTGCAGCTTGCAACGGCCGCCGGTGACGAGCGTTGTGACGCGCTCGCCCTGATCGGGATGTTCATAGATGATGGTGCCGGCCTTGGCATCGTGCTCGACCACAGGCACTTGGAGGACTACTCCGCTCTGTGGGTCGATCGGCAGAAATGGCGAATAGGTCTGCGCCCGCTCTTCGCGCAGCGAAGGCAGCATGACCGCCATGACTTCCTCGAAATGCCGCAACACTTTGAGAAGCGCGTCGTCGAAACGACCCGTCGTGTAACAGGCGGTCGATGACATGAACTCGTAATCGAAGCCGAATTGGTCGAGGAACCCGCGCAGCCGCGCATTATTGTGCTCGGCAAAACTGTTGTGGGTACCGAACGGATCTGGCACGCGGGTAAGCGGTTTGCCGAGATGCTGCGCCACCATCTCCTTGTTCGGAATATTGTCGGGGACCTTGCGCAACCCGTCCATGTCGTCGGAAAATGCGACCAGCCGTGTCTTGATCTTGTCGTCGGTCAAAACGCGAAAGGCATGGCGCACCATCGAGGTGCGCGCCACCTCACCGAACGTGCCGATATGCGGCAGACCCGACGGCCCGTAACCGGTTTCGAAAATGACTTCGTCTTTCGGCCTTTTCTTCAGCCGCGCGACGATTTTGCGCGCCTCCTCGAACGGCCAGGCACGCGACAGTTCCGCCAGTTCGCGAAGCGATGCGGTGGATGCTTCAATCGCCGTCATGATGTTCTGGCGGGACAGTAGGAAGGCCCCGACGGGTCGTCAAAGGCATAGTTTTCAAAACAGCTTGGCCTCAAAACGGACTGATCGGAAAATAGCGCAGCCACAGATCCGTGAATGCGCCCTTCTCCCATTGCCGGAATAAGGCCCAGTTCAAAGCCTGCCGCAATAGATCGTTGCCGCGTCTGACGGCAATTCCTACGCCCTCACCAAAATACCGGCTCTCCAGGAACGGCCCGCCGCGAAACGCGCAGCAGCCAGCCGATTCGGAGCCGTTGATCCAGAAGGCCAGCGTGACGCCGTCTCCGAACAACAGGTCGACATCCCCATTGCGCAGCGCCTCGCGCGCTGCTTCCGCATTGGCGTAGGCGCGCACCTCCGCCGCGGTGAACATTTCCTTGAGGAAGGCTTCATGCGCGGTGCCGGCGACAACGGCGATTTTTTTGCCCTCGACCAGCTCGGGCAGCACGTCTCGCATCGGGTTGTCAGTACGGGCAACGAAGCGAGCTGGTGTCCGATAATAGGGATCGGTGGAATCCACACGCCGGCGGGTCGCCGGCGTTATGGCGATGGATGCGATGACAGCGTCGCCTCGATTATCATCGAGTGCATCGAGCAACAGATCGAATCGACGCGCCTGAATGGTGCAGGACGTTTTGATTTCATCGCAGAGCTGCCGCGCCAGATCGATATTGAATCCGGTCGGATTGCCATCCGGACCAGCATAGTTGAACGGCGGATAATCGAGTTCAGTCAGGAAGCGGATCGATTGGATGCGTGAAAGGTCCGGCCGTTCGGGTCGTCTCCGCGGGTCCCAGAAGCCCGGAACACCGGCCCCCACGGGCAGTGCAATGCCATCCTGCGCCGATGCCCGAGGAGGGCTGCAAAGTAGCCCAGCCGCGGCGGTGAGCAGCATTGCTGCCAACGTCAATCGCGGCGCCGGCCGAAGAAGACGCCGCCGCATTAGCGATCCTGCTTGCATTGGTTTGGCGGCAAAGATGCGACGCAAGACTCATCACGTCGTTGAGGACCAAGCGCCATCAGAAATAACGCCGCAGATCGGCGGCTTCCGCCTCTGGCGTTCGATTCACGTTGAATGGCGCGACGAAACGGCCATCCTTGTCCATCAGATAAACCAGTGCCGTGTGGTCCATCGTATAGTCGCCGTTATCGAGCGGCACTTTTTTGGCATAGACGCGATAGGCCTTAAGCGCGGCAGTGACCGACGCCTGATCGCCAGTCAGGCCGCGTAAATGCGGATCGAAATTCGATAGGTAGTCCTTGATCACCGCGGGCGTATCGCGCTCGGGATCGACAGTGATGAATACTGCTGCAGTGCGATCGGCGTCGGGCCCGAGTGTGCGCATCAGCTGCGACATCTCGAACAAAGTGGTCGGGCAAATGTCGGGACAGTGCGTGAAGCCGAAGAACACTAGGAAAGGACGTCCCTTCAGGTCCTGATCGCTGATCGGCTTGCCATTCTGATCCTCGAGATGGAATGGACCGCCGACCGCGGCGATCGCGGGGCCGACCGGCGAGGGGGCGCGGCCGGTGACGAAGATGATCGCGCCGAAAAACAAAAACAGCCCGCCGAGAAACGCAGCGAGCAAAAGCATGACGCGGGATGCATTGACGTTCATGAGCTACTTGCCGTCAGCCAAAGCACGCCGAAAAGCCGGCGCGTATCGTTTCGAAAAATACCGTGGTGCCGTAATGCGCCCAGAGCAGGCCGGTGCCGGCGAGCGCCAAAGCGACAAGCGCGCTAACCGCGAACAACGGTGCAGAAAGGCGTGGCCGTGCAA
>DASZCJ010000500.1:0-8236 GCA_035943155.1 Xanthobacteraceae bacterium
GTCCGCATAGAGCGAACCGAGCGCTTCGCCGAACGCTTTGCTGACGCCGTAACGGCTGTCCGGCTTGACCCGGCCCTCGACGCCGATGCGCTGACTGCGCGGATAAAACCCGATGGCGTGATTGGACGACGCAAAGATCACACGCTTGACGCCGGCGCGGCGGGCCGCCTCGAACAGATTATAGCACCCGATGATATTGGCGTTGAGGATCGTTTCCCACGAGCCTTCGACCGCATGGCCGCCGAGATGCACGATGCCTTCGATGCCGGCGACTGCTTTTTCCACTTGCGTAAGATCGGTGAGATCGGCGGGAACAAAATCATCGCCAGCGGCGAAATCGGCGGGCTTGCGGATATCGCTCGCCCGGATATGCGGATAGACGCCGCGCAAAATCTTGCGCAGCCGTGTGCCGATGTCGCCGGCGGCGCCGGTAATGAGAACGTTCTGCATCATTCACTCCAATTAATCGCACGACTCGCGGACAGCTCGCGAACAACTCGCATTCGCACGTACCGCATCAGCGCCGCATCCTTGCACTTTTGGCCGCGGCGGTCGATGCTCGCCCCGCTGCACGAGGGGTGAGAATGCCGCACAACACGGACGTCACACAACGGCTGGCGCAATTCGTCGCCGAAACAAAATGGGATGCGCTCAAACCGCCGGTCGTGCACGAGGCCAAGCGCGCGCTGATGAATTTTTTTGCTGTTGCGCTCACCGGCTGCCGCGAGCCGGCGATCGAAACGGCGTTGCGATCGCTAACAACTTTTTCCGGCGGCCGGCAGGCGGCGGTGATCGGGCGGCGCGAACGCGTCGATGCGCTCAGCGCGGCGTTTCTCAATGCCGCAAGCGCCAATGTGCTCGACTTCTGCGACACCCATGTGCTGACCGTGATCCATCCGACCGCGCCGGTGGCCCCTGCCCTCTTCGCGCTCGGCGAAACCAGACGCGTGAACGGCCGCGATCTCATCCTCGCTCTGGTTCTCGGCAACGAGATCGAATGCCGGATCGGGCTCGCGATGCCGAGCCATTACCGGCGCGGCTGGCACATCACCGCGACCTGCGGCGTGTTCGGCGCCGCCGCCGGCAGCGGCAAGCTGCTGGCACTCAACACCGAGCAGCTGGTCTCGGCATTCGGCATCGCCGCGACGCAAGCGGCAGGACTGTGCGAATGCCTCGGCACGCCGGCGAAAAGCGTCGGCGTCGGTAATGCCGCGCGCAACGGCTTGTGGTCGGCGCTGCTGGCGGCCGACGGTTTTGCCGGGCCGCCCGAACCGCTCACCGGTACGCAAGGTTACTTCCATGCGCTCGCCGAAACGCCGCAGCTTTCCTTCCTCACGGAAGGCCTTGGCGCAAGCTGGGAGATCTTAAAGACCGCGTACAAGCCCTATCCGTGCGGCTTTGTGGTTCATCCGGTGCTCGATTGCGTGCTCGATTGGCGGCGCGAAAATCCGCACGCCGTCGTGGAGAAAGTCACGGTGATCGGCAATCCGCTCCTTGCCGCGCGCACCGACCGGCCGAATATTTCGACGAGCGGTCAATCGCAAGTCAGCGTGCAACACGCCGTCGCCGCGGCGCTCCTCACCGGCAAAGCCGGCGTCGGAGAGTTCAGCGAGGCTTGCGTCAACGATCCGCGCGTTGTCGCGCTGCGCGGCAAGGTCGCGGTGCGGCGCGACGAAAGCTTTCCGACCGTGGGCGCCGCCGTCGAGATCACCAGCGCCGACGGCAAGCTGCACAAACGCGCGCAGCGCGCCGCCCGCGGCAGCGATGAAAATCCAATGACCGATAGCGATCTCGAAGCAAAATTGCGCGACGCGGCCGCGCGTGCGATCCCGCGCAATGACGTTGCGGCGCTGATCGAGGCGATCTGGACAGTGGACGATTGCGCCGATATTGCCAGCCTCGCGGCGCTGACCGTGCTGCAAGCGAATTAAGGGGGCAAAACGCCAGCAATGAATACCGTCAACAATAAGCGCGTGTTCCTGGTCACGCCGCACGTGCCGATCGGCTATCTCGATATCGTCGGGCGGCGCGGCGATGTGCGGCTCGATCAGCTCGACAACTGCAGTCCGACGGCTGCGGCAAAGTCCGTGCTGGCGGCGGCGCATGCCTATCAGACGAGTTCGGCGCGCGATGAGCTGGCGCGTGAGCTTCATACCGGCGCCGCACTGTTGGCGCACACGCCGAACCTGTTGCTGGTATCGACCAACGGCGCGGGCTACGACACTGTCGATGTCAAAGCCTGCACCGAGCGCGGCGTGCTCGTGCTCAATCAGGCCGGCGGTAACGCGGAATCGGTTGCCGAACATGTGCTTGGCCTGATGCTCGCTTTGGTCAAACGCGTGGTCGAATGCGATCGCGCACTGCGCGCCGGCACGCTGCGCGACCGCGACGACTTCATCGGCCGCGAGGCGCACGGCAAGACCATCGGCATTATCGGCGTCGGCAATGTCGGGCGTCGTGTCGCCGAACTGTGTGGCGGGCTCTTCCGCATGGAGGTGATCGCCTACGATCCTTATGTCGATGCCGATGAGACGCGCCGCCGCGGCGCCCGCAAGGTCGCGCTCGACGAATTGTTGCGCGCCGCCGATTTCGTCTCGGTCAATTGCCCGCTGACCGACGAAACGCGCGGCATGATCGGCGCGCGCGAATATGCGTTGATGAAGCCGACCGCTTATTTCATCACCACGGCACGCGGCTTCATTCACGACGAGGCGGCGCTGGAAGCCGCCTTGCGCGAGAAGAAGATCGCCGGCGCGGGGCTCGACGTCTGGGGCAAGGAGCCGCCGGCAGCGGCGCATCCGTTGCTCAAATTCGACACCGTCATCGTCACCGCGCATACCGCCGGCGTCACCCGCGAAGCGCGCGCTAATATCGGAAAAATCGCCGCCGAGCAGATGCTTGATGCGCTCGACGGCAAGCCGGTGCACCGGATCGTCAATCCGCAGGTCTGGCCGGATTACGCCAAGCGCTTCGAGCGCGCGTTTGGATTTATGCCGCGAAAATAATTCCCTCCCCCCGCTACTCCCTCTCCCCGCTTGCGGGGAGAGGGTTGGGGGTGAGGGGCTTTTCCGGATGCGCTCAGAATATCGCCAACGCCCCCTCACCCGGATTGCTACGCAATCCGACCTCTCCCCGCGCAGCGGGGAGAGGAAGTCACCCCGTATACTCCAGAATGTGCATGCCCTGGCCCCAGCGATCGATCAGATAGAGCCGGCCGTCATCATCGGCGCCGATGTCGTTTGATTGAATGCCCGGCGCGCCGGCGGCGGTTTCCGGTACGTAGCAGCCGACCTCCCTCGGATGCAGCGGATCGCTGACATCGACCGCGCGCAGCCCGGCATTGAAATAAGTGAGAAACACGATGTCCTTCCAGGCGCCGTCGGCGGGCAGATATTCCAGGATATTGTGCGCGCCGAACCGGCCCGGCCGGTCGAAATATTTGTCGCGCTCCGGCATGAAGGTCGCGACCGGCAGCGGGTTTGCCTCCTCGCGCGCATCGACGATCCACATGAATTGCGCGTCCCAATATTTTTCCTTGGCGCGCGCCTCGTCGGTGACGACGAGATAAGGCCGGTCGCCGATCGGCCAGCAGGTATGGGTCGAGCCGGGAAACGGCGGCGACCATTTGATGTGGCCGATAAGCTTCATCGCGCGCAAATCGCTGCAGTCGATGATCGAAATGCCGCCGCCCCACCAGGCGCAATACATGCGGTTGCCGCGAATCATCGGCGGGCCGTGCAGCGTTGTCGCCTGCTCGTGCGGATGCGGATCGTTGCCGACGTCATCCGTTTCGTTCTTCATCCACGGCAGACCCCAGATGCTGACCACTTCCGGGCGCAGCGGGTCGCGGATGTCGAGCGTCCAGATCACGCGGCGGTCCCAGCCCGGCGCGTCATTGGGCAAAAACGCAAGCTGACGTTGCAGATCGACGCCGAAACGATGCGGGCCCGATCCGGGCATGTCGTAGAAGCCGATGGGCTTCGGCGTTGCCGGCTTCGACACATCGAAGATGAAAAAGCCGGCGCGGGCATTCTTGCCTTTGTCGCCGGCAAGCCGCTCGGAATTCACATAAAGCAGATCGTCGCCGACGATGCGCAGCTTGTGACAATGCACGCCGGGCGGGGCGTGGAATTCGCCGACCTTTTTCGGACTGCGCGGATCGCGCACGTCATGAACGGTGAAACCTTCGGGACCGTTGAAGCTCGACCCGCCGACGGCGCCGACATAAGCGTGGCCTTTATGCACCTGAACCAAGCTGCCGCCGCCCCACGCCGCCGTCGGATCGTGGCCGAGCAGGCGGAAATTCTTGGCTTCTTCGGGGTAAGTGGCGGGCATGCATGGACTCCATTTTCTCGCAGCTCGGCTTTGCGCCGCAGTGCTGAGATTTCCCTCCCCCCTTGTGGGGGAGGGTTAGGGAGGGGGGTCGACTGAACACTATGTGAGAATTACCCCCACCCCTACCCCTCCCCACAAGGGGGGAGGGGAACATAACGTGTGCCCCTCACCCGGAGACGACGAATTGAACGAAAAGTCCGAGCCCCCTCACCCCGACCCTCTCCCCGCTGGGGAGAGGGCGAATTTATTCGGCCATCCGCGCGGCCTCACCTTCCTGTTCACCACCGAAATGTGGGAGCGCTTTTCCTATTACGGCATGCGCTCGCTGCTCGTGCTCTACATGACCAAGTTTCTGCTGTTGTCCGATCATTCCGCCAATGTGATCGGACTTGCGGCGCTCAAGCGCGCGCTTGAGGGCCTGTTCGGCCCGCTCGAAGTGCAGCCGCTGTCGTCGCAGATCTGGGGCCTCTATACCGGCCTCGTCTATTTCACGCCGATCTTCGGCGGGCTCCTTGCCGACCGCGTGCTCGGCCAGCGCCGCACCGTCGTCGTCGGCGCGACCTTGATGGCGATCGGCCATTTCATGATGGCGGTCGAACAGCTTTTTCTGTTCGCGCTCTTAGCCCTCATCCTCGGCAGCGGCTGTTTCAAGCCGAATATTTCGACGCAAGTCGGCGGACTTTACGCACCCGGCGATCCGCGCCGCGACCGCGCCTATTCGATCTTCTATGTCGGCATCAATCTCGGGGCGTTTTTGGCGCCGCTCGTCTGCGGCACTTTGGGCGAACGCGTCGGCTGGCATTACGGCTTCGCCGCCGCCGGCGTCGGCATGCTGATTGGACTGTGCATTTATCTGTACGCGCTGCCGCTGTTGCCGCAAGACAACATGCACAAGGCCGAATTACACAAGGCGCAACTCCCCCACCCTACCCCTCCCCCGCAAGCGGAGGAGGGAAGGAAGGGGGCCGAGCGCCGCGCGATCTGGCTCTTACTCATCCTGCTCGTGCCCAATACATTGTTCTGGGGCACCTACGAGCAGATGGGCAATACGATCATCTTGTGGGCCGACGCCAATACCGATCGGTCCATCGACGCGCTGCATCTATTCGGCGTGAGCGCGCAGATCCCGACCACTTGGTTCCTCGCCGTCAATCCATTCATGATTTTCGCCTTCACGCCGTTCGTCGTCGCGTTATGGGCGCGGCAGGCGGCGCGCGGCGCCGAACCGCCGACGATCACCAAAATGGCGTTCGGCTGCTTCGGCGTCACCGCCGCCAATCTGATCTTGGTCGCGGCGGCGCTGGTGGCGGACGGCGGCAAAGCGAGCTGGCTGTGGCTGTTTGCTTATTTCGTCGTCATCACGATCGGCGAGCTTTATCTCTCGCCGGTCGGGCTGTCCTTCGTCACCAAAGTCGCGCCGGCACGGCTCATTTCGCTGCTGATGGGCGTGTGGCTGTCGGCGAGCTTCACCGGCGGCTTTCTCGCAGGCTTTATCGGCAGCTTCTGGAGCGCGATGGACAAGCCGGAATTTTTTCTCCTCGTCGCCGGGATCGCGGCGCTGGCGGGGGTGATGATCTTAGGTTGTAGGTGGGTTGTGAGGGGCGCCGCGATTGGCGATTGACCCACATTCACACATTGACCGTGGCATCGAATTCCAAATTATAGAACACCTGCACGCTAGCCGCTTTTATAGATTCCCGATTCGCAGCTTCGAGTCGAATCTTTTTTATTTGCTCGCGACACTTGCGCTTCAAACCCTTTGCATCCAATTGCTCAAACGCGGTCAATCACGCCAGGGAATGATTTATTGAGTGAAATAAAGTTCTTCGACCGTTTGGGACGCGCCCGAGCTTATTGCCTGGACGGCGTACATATCTATTTGTGGGACGGCACCCCGGCTGCCTTCCTGCGCAATGATCGAATTCACGCATTTGATGGCAGTTTCGTGGGTTGGTTGCGAAATGGTTGGATTAGGGATCGAGCAGGGAATTGTTGTTTTCTCCAAACGCAATTGGCGGTCCACTTAAGCCTATGCGTCAACTGCCACCGCTGAAAGAGCTTCGCGGCATTGCGGCCACTGAAAGGCCTTGCTGAAATGCCGCCGCTCCGACCCCTTTTCTCAAATAATTGGAGTAACGCAGAATTTTCAACGCTTTGCGGCATCGATTAGCGAGACTCGGCTATGGATTGGAAATCAGCGGTTACAAAAGAAGGCGGCGCAATCCGTATTCCCGAACGCTGGCTTCATTTGTATTACTACGAAGCACTCAACATCCTCTTTCGTATGGAAAACGCACTCCGCGTTTTCGTATACGTCGTGCTCAAAAATAATCTTAAGGAAAAATGGCCGGATGCAAGTTTCCAGACATCAGAAGAACAACAATCTACCTGTCCTGCAATCTAGAGTTACTTCTTCAACAACTCCTGGCGCTGCTTAGTCAACCGCTCGAGCTCTTCCTGTCGCGCCGCGATACGGTCGGCGTTACGGCTCTCGTCGCCGGCGCCGCGTCACGGCTTTTTGTCGTCGTCCGCATCGTCGAGCGCGTCTTCCTCGGCGTCTTCGATGGCCTGGGGGTCGACCAGTTCCGCGGCCTCCTTGTCGCTTTCTTGGCGGTGAGCGTGCTCGTCGCGCTCCTGCGCCTCCTCGATGGCGCCGATCAGGAAACTGGGGAGATCGTCGATCGCCTCGCCGATCTCGGACGCGGAAATACCTTTTTTGCTCGCATCGGCGAGACACTGACTGGCGAGCGTCTTGGCCCGTGCTTCGATGTCGCCGTCGGCGTCTTGCGCATGGACGTGGCCGGAGACCCATTCATCGACAAAGGCCAGCGCGCGTTCGCTCATTCCCGGCTCCCTACTTCTTCAACAGCGCGTCGCGCTGCTTGGTCAATCGCTCAAGCTCTTCCTGTTGCTGCGCGATGCGGTCGGCGTTGCGGCTCTCGTCGCCGGCGCCTGAATTCGCCGCGGCCTGCTCAATGAGCTGACGGATATTGTCGCGCACGATGGCGATGCGCCGCTCGAGTTCAGGCAGCGAAAGCGAACTGTTGTTGGTCATTTACGTCCCTCCCCGCGCCCACCACATGTTCCCCTCCCTTTTGTGGGGAGGGGTTAGGAGTGGGGGTGGTCTCGCCGGACGACCCCCTCCCAACCCTCCCACACAAGGGGGGAGGGAACTGAAAAGTATCGCACCCCTCCCCCGCAAGTGGGGGAGAGATAAACTTTACAGCGCCTTGTTGCTCTCTTTGACCTTCTCGGCGTCGACATAGACCTGCGCGCCCATGTCCAAGAACTTCTTGGACATTTCCGCCATCCCGCGCTCGGCCTCATCCTTCGAGACGGCGCTTTGCGCCTCCTCAGGATGACGGCCGAATGAAGGATCGTTGAGTGTCGCGGCGTAATCGCGCACGTCCTGGGTGATCTTCATCGAGCAGAATTTCGGCCCGCACATCGAGCAGAAATGCGCCACTTTGTGCGCTTCCTTGGGCAGCGTCTCGTCGTGATAGCTGCGCGCGGTGTCGGGATCGAGCGACAGGTTGAATTGATCCACCCAGCGGAAATCGAAACGCGCGCGCGACAAGGCGTCGTCGCGCAATTGCGCCGCCGGATGGCCCTTGGCGAGATCGGCGGCATGCGCGGCGATCTTGTAAGCGATGACGCCTTGCTTGACGTCGTCGCGGTTCGGCAGGCCGAGATGCTCCTTGGGCGTGACGTAGCAGAGCATGGCGGTGCCGAACCAGCCGATCATCGCCGCGCCGATCGCGGATGTGATGTGGTCGTAAGCCGGCGCGACGTCGGTGACGAGCGGCCCGAGCGTATAGAACGGCGCCTCGTGGCACCATTTCTGCTGAAGCTCCGCGTTCATCTTGATGAGGTGCATCGGCACGTGGCCGGGGCCTTCGAT
>DASZCJ010000501.1:0-1654 GCA_035943155.1 Xanthobacteraceae bacterium
TTATTGGCGCGCAATGCCGCGGTGAGTTCCGGCAGTGCGGCGTCGATTGGCAGCGGGGCAGAATTCACGTTTAGGTTTCCGTCATTCCGGGGCGCGGGCAAAGTCCCGCGAACCCGGAATCCTTAATCACTAGCATCTGAAATTGGTGCTCAATGCCAGTTCTACACAGGCTGTGATTATGGATTCCGGATAGCCGTTTCACGGCTTCCGGAATGACGTCATATTCCTATATTACTGACCATCATGCCCGCCGCACAAAAAGCGCCGCCGAACGCGGACAAACCGATTAGACCGCCGATCCAAGCCAAGCCGTTGCAGAAGGGCGATCACCTCTTCCTGGTCGACGGCTCGTCGTACATTTTCCGCGCCTATCACGCGCTGCCGCCGATCAACCGCAAGTCGGACGGCCTGCAGCTCAATGCCGTGTTCGGCTTCTGCAACATGCTGTGGAAGCTCCTGCGCGACATGAAGCCGGAGGACAAGCCGACCCATCTCGCGGTGGTGTTCGACCTGTCCGAGCGCACGTTCCGCACCGAAATGTATCCCGATTACAAGGCGCACCGGCCGGATCCCCCGGACGATCTGCGCCCGCAATTCCCGCTCATTCGCGAAGCGGTACAGGCATTCGATCTGCCATGCCTGGAACAGCAAGGCTACGAGGCCGACGATCTGATCGCGACCTATGTGCGCGAGGCCTGCGAGGCCGGCGCCACCGCCACCATCGTATCCTCGGACAAGGATCTGATGCAGCTCGTCAACGACTGCGTGATCATGTTCGACACGATGAAGGACCGCAAAATCGGCCGCGCCGAAGTCATTGAGAAATTTGGGGTGCCGCCGGAGAAGGTCGTCGAGGTGCAGGCGCTGATCGGCGATTCGACCGACAATGTGCCCGGCGTTCCCGGCATCGGCGTGAAAACGGCGGCGCAGCTCATTGGCGAATACGGCGATCTGGAAACGCTGCTCAAGCGCGCTCCCGAGATCAAGCAGGACAAGCGCCGCCAGGCCTTGATCGACAATGCCGAAAAGGCGCGGCTGTCGAAGAAGCTCGTCACGCTGGACGATCGCGTCAAGCTGGACGTGCCGATGGGCGACCTTACCGTGCACGAGCCCGATCACAAGCGGCTGATCGCTTTCCTCAAAGCGATGGAATTCAACTCGCTGATGCGGCGCGTCGCCGAATTCGCCAGCATCGACGCCGGCGCCATCGCGCCGGATGCGCGGATGGTAGGCAAGGGCGCGGTTGCACCCTCTCCCCCTGCGGGAGAGGGTCAGGAATTAGGCAACTCTATTTCCTCCCCCCTTGTGGGGGAGGGAAGGGAGAGGGGTGGCCACGCAAAATCTCATGCGCGTATGTCTGCCACTGCCACCCCCACCTCTGGTTCCTCCCCACAAGGGGGAGGGGAACGTCATGCGCTCACGCCGCAGACGCTCGCCGCGGCACGGCTCGACGCCGCGCACCGGCAAAAGTTCGACCGCTCGAAATATGAAACCGTGCGCAGCCTGCAACGGCTGCGGGCGTGGATCGAACGGGCGCGCGACCTCGGTCTTCTGGCGCTCGATGTCGAGACCGACAGCCTCGATCCGATGCAGGCGCAGCTTTGCGGCTTCTCGCTCGCGGTCGCGCCGAACGAGGCCTGCTACGTGCCGCTTA
>DASZCJ010000502.1:0-2528 GCA_035943155.1 Xanthobacteraceae bacterium
ATCGTTTGCGGCGAGCGACAACGTTGCCCGCGTGCTCAATCTCACACAGCGCGACTATGCCTATATGCGACGCGGGCCCGGCTTCCACGGCACCCTCGCCAATGTCGATGTCAGTTCCGACCCGAATATCGACCATATCAATATCGACAAGTCGCCGCGGCTGCATGCGCGCGTCGTCAACGAGGTTCTCGCGATTACCGGCGGCCATCGCCTCGCGGCGCCGAGCGGCCCGAAAGCTACGCCCGCAAATGCGCCGGCCGGTCAGGACGGTGGCACGGGTAGCACCACGCCCGCCGGCAATAGCCTCAAGCCTGACGCGGCGCCTGCCGCCCCACCCGCCGCCACCCCGACGCAGGCAACTCCCGGCAAAACTGGCAATGGCGCCGATCCAGGCAAAACAAGCCCGGTCGCCGATGGCACACCCGTTATCGCGGTTCCGGAGCGTGGGAGCACGCGCCAGAACGCCGAGAGCCTAGTGTCGCCGCCGCACAAACCGGCGGCGTCTGCGCCGGCGGTGCGCGCCGAACAAGTGCCGAACTGATCTTTTTGCCGAACTGATCTATTGATTGCCAAATCAGCCTGGCAAAGAAACGCTTCACTCTCGCATCGGGACTGGCACTTCGATCGGCGCACAATTGCTGCGTCCTTGCATCAGACAATCTTGTTCGCGTTGTAGATCGCTGATCGTGTCAGCGATCCATACGCCCAGGCCGACGAGCAAGGTAACGATTGCCAGCGCGATGACATTCATGATCATCCGGTGGCGATAGTCGATCGGTTCCTCTTGCTCCTGTTCGAAGCGCGCGAACTCGTCGATATCGTCTTCCGCCGGCTCGATCGCGAACGCTTCGCGCGCCGGCTTGCCAGGCTGGCGCGGCTCAAAGCGCAGCACTTGGCCGAATGCTTCGGCTTCCCCTGGATTGGGCCGCTTGCGGATTGCCTTTGAACTGCCACGCATCATGGCCAGGATACGCCTCTGCGGCAAAATCGCCAGTCGCCGAATCTATAGGCAGCAGTGATAAAGCTGCGCAAATATAATGCCGAAACGGCGGCAGCCGTTTCCTGGCTTGGTCCGCCGAGCTACATTCGGCAAGTTCAAATTCGGTGAGACTGGCGGATGATCCGGCGTTCGGCCGGCCGCCCCACGGAGAGCGTCATGAGCAAATGTTTTGAGCGTCTGCTGTTGCATGGTTCCGCCATTGCGCTTGCGATCGCGACGATTCAATTCACGGCATTCCTGACGGCGGCGACGCCTGCCGCTGCGGCAGACGATTACGATGTCGGCACGATCCATATTTCGCAGCCCTGGTCGCGGGCCACTGCGAAAGGAGCGGCCGCCGGGGCGGGCTATATGACGATTACAAACAAAGGCACCGCCTCCGATAAGGTCAGCTGCGTTTCTGACGATGCCAGCGCGCAATGCGAAATCCACAGCATGACGATGGAAGGCGGGGTGATGAAAATGCGTCCCGTCGAAGGCGGCTTGGAGATCAAGCCAGGCGAATCCGTCATGCTCAAGCCCGGCGGCTATCATGTGATGTTCCGCGAGCTTAAGCATCCGCTCGAACAGGGAGCAACGGTCAAGGCGACCTTGAAGTTCGAGCACGCCGGCACGGTCGAAGTGAACTATCCTGTCCTCGCCCTCGGTGCGGCCGCTCCCGGCGCTAGCGCTGGCGGCACGATGATGCAAGGCTCTGGCGGTGGCATGAACATGCAAGGTTCCGGCGGCGGCATGATGCACATGGACAAACGCTGAGCTTTTAGACGCATTCTCAAAGTTTTGCAGCGCCGCCAAGGGATTGAGAGCGGCCGACTAAAAAGAACGTCAAACAGCGCGCGGGCAGGATTGCCCTATTGATAGGCTGGTCTGCCACACTTGATGGGAACTAATTGTTGCTCGACAAGTTTGGTTCACGTCCCTCTGTCGGGACGATCACATAAAAAGCTTAGCTGCATTTCAGCGATCGTATTAGTTGTCCGATCAATTCAGCCAATTGCATCGCGGCCAAGAGCTTTTAAAACAAAATTATCTTGATACCCGCGGCCCGCTCGATGCTTTACGATTGGGATTTATCATGACATCGTTTATTCAAACCGCAGCTCTGATCGCGGCGTGTGGTTCGACCATTTTTTGGTTTGCGTCCGCAATGTGCCGCTTGCCCAGAATAAAACCAGGCATGGACGAGTTAGAAAAAATGACCGAGCTTTCCAACAGGCTGCAAAGAATGAGCACGTGGAATTTCTGGGCCGCAGGACTGATGGGCGTCGGCGCTCTGCTCTCGGTGTGGGCTAGACTTCTCTAGATGACGTATCGGCACGACATGGGCATTTCGCGATATTCCGGCCGTCCAGTTAAGAGCGCAAGCGCAGACGACTTTGATGCCTATGGGTACTATCGATTTTTGCTCGGAGCCACTCATTAAACTTCCCCCAATGGGGTGGAGGCTCGTGTCATGAATTTAAACATCAACGGTGAAAACCGGACCTTCGACGTACCCGGTGACATGCCGCTGCTTTGGGTGCTGCGC
>DASZCJ010000503.1:0-5535 GCA_035943155.1 Xanthobacteraceae bacterium
GTGCCGTACCGCGGCGCCGGCCCGGCGATCGCCGACGCCATCGGCGGCCAGATTCCGATTATCATCCCGGCCATGACCAATCAGGTGCTCGAATTTCACCGCACCGGCAAGCTGCGCCTCTTGGCGGTCACCAACCCGACACGCATCGCCATTGCACCTGACATTTCGACCGCAGTTGAAGCGGGCGTGCCGGGCTTGGTCTCGCAGCAGGTGCTCGGGCTGTTCGCGCCGACCGGAACGCCGAAGCCGATCATCGCCCAGATCGACGACGCCAATCATCGCGCCATGGCGGACGCGGTCTATCGCCAATCTTTGGTCGATGCCGCGGTCATCCCGGTGCCGGATTGGACGACGGCGCAGTTCGATACGTTCATGACTTCGGAGCTGGCGCGCTGGACGCCGCTGGTTAAGGCGATCGGCGTGCGGCTCGATTAAGCCGAAAGGATGATTTCTATCGTCCCGCCAACAAACGCTTGAGCCGCTGCGGCGTCACCGGCAATTCGTGCACCGCGCCCGGAATACCGATCGCATCGTCGATGGCGGAAGCGATGGTCGCGCCAACCGCGGTGATGCCGCTTTCGCCGGCGCCTTTGATGCCGAGCGGGTTGAGCGGCGAAGTATAGTCCTGCTCCAGCAGCACGTCCGGCGCCGGGATTTCGTGCAGCGCCGGAAGGAGATAGTCGGCAAAAGTCACCGCCAATGGATCGCCGCGCTCGCTATAGGTGAATTCCTCAAATAGCGCGCCGCCGACGCCCTGTGCGTAGCCGCCGACAATCTGTCCGCGCACCAGCGCCGGATTGATGGCGCGGCCGACGTCGTAAGCAATCCAATAGCGCTCGATCGCGACCCGTCCGGTCTCGGCATCGACCCGCACCACCGCGACGTGGCTGCCATACGGATAGACCTGATGCTCGGTCTTGAACCAGCCCTCGGCGGCAAGGCCGGGCTCGCGGTCGCCACGCGATTTTGCCGTCGGCGCGAGATTCTGCGCGATCGCGGCAAGACTGATCGAGGGGCCGGGCTTGCCGTCCTTGCGCAGTACTTCACCATCAATAATGTCGAGCGCCTCGGGCGCGGCCTGCAGCAGTTCGGCCGCGATCTCCAGCGCTTTGCGCCGCACGTTTGACGCCGCGATATGCGTCGCCGAGGCCGTCATCACCGTGGCGCGCGAGGCATGCGCGCCGATGCCGAACGCAATGCGGTCGGTCTGACCGTGAATGACGCGGCAGCGCCGGTAATCGACGCCGAGCGCGTCGGCGGCAACCTGCGCCATCACCGTCTCGAACCCTTGGCCGAGCGATGCGCCGCCGGTGACGACGTCGACCATGCCGGACGTATCGACGGAAATTCGCACGCCGTCGGTCGGGCCGAGCCCGCTCTTTTCGACGAACATCGCAAGCCCGATGCCGACCAGTTCGCCTCGCGCTTTACGCTTGGTGACCGCCGCGTTGAGTTGCGCCCAGCCGGCGGTGGCGAGAAGCTTATCGAGCAGCCCGACATAGTCGCCGCTGTCGTATTGAATTTCTTCGCCGAGCGCCTCGAGCGGCCGCGGATATGGCATGTCCTGCGGTCCGATCGCATTGCGCCGCCGCAAGGCAATGCGATCGAGCTCGAGCTTGTGCGCGATCGCGTCAATGAGCCGTTCGCGCACGAAGGTCGTCTCATAGCGTCCGGGCGCGCGATAGGTCGCGGCCGGCGTCTTGTTGGTCAGGCGAAAATGTCCGATCGCGCGATAGGCCGGCACGCGGTACGGCCCCGGCAAGATCCCGGCCGTCATGTGGATGACGCGCGCCGCATGCGTGCGCACATAGGCGCCCTGATCGTGGAAATAGCGGTCGTCGATGGCGAGAATGACGCCATGGGTGTCGAGCGCGGCGCGAATCTTGTGCACCTGCTGGCGCGAATGATTGGCGGCGATCAGGTGCTCGCGGCGGTCTTCGAGCCATTTCACCGCGCGATGGAATCGCTTGGCGGCGATGCAGACCAGGACATCTTCCGGGTAAAGTTCACCGCGAACGCCGAAGCCGCCGCCGACATTCGATTCATGAACGTGAATTGTGCTCGGCGGCAGGCCGAGCATGCGCGCCAGGAGTTCCTGATTGCGATGCGGCACCTTGGCGGCGCCGTGCAGTTCGAGAATGCCGCGCGCGGCGTCATAGCGGCCGATCGCGCCGCGCGTTTCCAGCGGCACGCCGGAATGCCGGCCGATGGTCAATTCCAGTTCGACGATATGCGCTGCTTCGCGAAACACCGCATCGACATCGCCGTAGCCTTGCCGGATCACGGCGGCTTCGCTGGAATGGCCCGGCGAAAATTCGCCCGGCACTGCCTGCGCGTCGAGCAACGGCGGCAGTTCGTCGATCTCGACCATGACCAGATCGGAGGCGTCTTCGGCGGTGTAAGCGTCCGCGGCAAAGACCGCGGCGACCGGATCGCCGACATAGCGCACGCGTTCTTTTGCCAGCACCGGCTGGCGATAGGGATCGAGCGCCGGAATGCTGCCCTCGCGAAAATCGATCGGCGGCACTTCTGGAATATCGTCAGCCGTCCACACCGCGAACACGCCAGGCAGCGCCCGCGCCGCCGCGGTGTCGATCGCCTTGATGCGGCCGTGGGCATGCGCGGAGCGCACGATACGCATGGTGAGCTGATGCGGAAAATTGATGTCGCCGGCAAATTGCCCACGCCCGGTGACAAGCGGCGGGTCTTCCAGTCGCGCGACCGATTGCCCGATCCACGGCGTCTTCGGCGCAGCCTCGTTCATGTGCGTTTATGCCGCCGCGCGTTCGAGCGCCCGGCGTGCCACCGCGAGAACAAGATCGCGCCGAAACTCGGCGCTGTTGATGATGTCCTCCATCGGATCGATCGCTTCCATGGCCGCTTGGGCGGCGGCGCGGAAGGCTTGGTCGCCCGGCGCTGAACCGGCGAGCGCACGCTCCGCTTGCGCAACGCGGCGCGGATTGACCTCGGCGCCGCCGATCGCAAGCCGCGGCTCGGCAATCTTGCCGCCGTCGAGACGATAGAGGCCGACCGCTGCGGCAAGCGCAAAATCTCCGGCGCGCCGGCTGAACTCGTAGAACCCACAGCGTGTGCCGGCGGGAAGGAGCGGCAGGCGCGCCTCGACCAGAAGCTCGTCGTCGCGCAGCGCGGTCGTCATGATGCCCTTGAAGAAATCGCGTGCCGCGATGCTGCGCGCGCCGCGCACGCTTTGGACCACGACCTCGCCATCGAGCGCGACGAGCACCAGGCACCATTCCGAGGCCGGATCGGCATGCGCCAAGCTGCCGCAAAACGTGCCGCGGTTGCGGATCGGATAATGCGCGATGTGGCGGACCACGTCGGTGAGGAGCTTGCCGAGCGGTCCCTCGCAAATCGGCTTATGGAACGCGGAATGACGCACGCAGGCGCCGATGACAAGCTTGCCGTCGGCAACGGCGATGCGATTGAGCGCCTCGACGCCGTTGATGTCGACGAGATGCGCAGGTCTGGCGAGCCGAAACGCCATGGTGGGAACGAGGCTCTGGCCGCCGGCCAGCACGCGGCCGTCGTCGTCGGCAAATTCGGCGAGCAGCGCGACCACTTCGTCGACAGTTTTCGGCGCGTGATAGCGGAATGCCGCAGGCTTCATCGCGCTATGTTCATCGCTGGTTTGGACTTTAGGATTGCTCTATGTTCTTGAATTGATGCACGCTTTTCATCACCAAGTCAAAGTTTCATGGCGCGCCGGTTCGATCCGCTATTGCTTGCGCATGATCTTTTCCGAAAACCGGTATCCACTTTTCTGGATCATGCTTTAATGCCAATTCGGTTCGACGATATCGGCAATCGGCTCAAGGCGTTTCGCCTTGGCTCCGGCCTTTCGGCCGAGGACCTCGCCGCCAAGCTCGGCATTTCGCGAACCGCGCTCTACCGTTTCGAGAAAGGCGAACTGGCGAAGATCGAGACGCTGGAGAAGCTCGCCGAACTCCTTCAGGTGTCGGTGCCCACGCTACTTGGCGTCGGCGTCGAATATATTGCTTCCGCGGTCAGCTATTTCGAGCGCATGCGCCAGATCGAGGAGAGCGCCGAGCACATCATCGTGCTCGCCGGCCCGATCTCCTATGTCCTCGCGTCAGACGGCTTCCATGGGGCGCTCGGCGCGGTGTTGCGTGAATCCGTCCCCGACACGGTTGCCAAAAACACCAAGGCCAAAAATACCACGCCCCTTGCGCAGATCGACGAGCTGATGACCGTGCTACGCCAGCGCAAGGAGACTTATCGCCGGCGCCGTCCCGCCATCCTCAATCTGATTGCGGCGGGCGAAATGCAGCGCTTTCTGCGTAACGGCATGGTCGGCCGGCTCGATCTGCCGGAGACGGTGCGCCGGGAACGCCGCCGCCTCGCTCGCGCCGAGGCCGAGCACTTCACCGCGCTGATGGCAGACGAGCCGATCGGCGTGCAGATTGGCATCGTGCTCGATACGCTGCCGCACACGAGCTTTCAGATTTTCCGTCAGCCCGACCGCCGGATCTTGGCGCTCAGCCCGTTCCGGCTTGGCGAGGAGCCCAACATCCGCGTCGGCGTCGCCATGATCACCTCGGCGCCGGAGGCGCTGGCTTTGCACGAGAAGATGGCGCGCGATCTGTGGTCGAGTGCATTGAAGGGTCCCGATGCGGTGCGCTTCATGCGCGGCATGATGGAAAAGGGGGCCGATTGAAATGTTCCACAACGTCAGACTATTCCAACAGCAAATGAATCATCAGTGCGTCATTGCCGAGCTCGACCCGGCAATCCATGGTGCCGCTCCGTTGCATGGACCGCCGGGTCAAGCCCGGCGGTGACGAGTTGAAGGCGGTGAGTTCCGGCGTGAAACTGGCGGACTTTCCTTCGACTTACCTTCGGCGACGTGATATGGGGCGAACGAAATTCGAGGGGCGCCGATTCTTCCATCCGGGGAACAATCAATCGAGCAATGAACATTCACGCGACGCTCGACAAAAAAAGCGCGCGCCCGCATCTGCTGATGTGCCAGCCGCGCCATTTTGCCGTGACCTACAGCATCAATCCGTGGATGGACCCGCAGTCCTGGGCCGATCGCGGCGGCAATTTGCATGGCGAGGCGCAGCGCCAATGGACGGGTTTACGCGAAGCGCTGACCGCCGTAGGCGCGCTGGTGGAGACGATCGACCCCACGCCCGATCTTCCTGATCTGGTTTTTACCGCCAATGCCGCCGTGGTGCTCGACCGCAAGGTCGTGCTGTCGCGGTTCCGCTATCCCGAGCGGCAGAAAGAGGAAGCGATATTTGCCGCCGGTTTTACTGCGCTGCGCGAGCGCGGCGTCGTTGACGATGTCTACCAGTTGCCGTCGGGACTCATCTTGGAAGGCGCAGGCGACTGCATTTGGGATGCGCGGCGGCGGCTGTTCTGGCTCGGCTGCGGTTTTCGCTCGGACGCTTCGGCTGCTTTCTTTCTGACGCAACAGCTCGGCCGGCCCGTTGTTGCGCTGCCGCTGGCGCAGTCACGATTTTATCACCTCGATACCGCGTTCTGCGTGCT
>DASZCJ010000504.1:0-3875 GCA_035943155.1 Xanthobacteraceae bacterium
ATCCGGAATCGAGCGATGCGCTCGAGCAGCAGATCGCGAAGCTCGGCAGCCAGTCCATTGGCGTGCGCGCCGACGTCAGCAACGTCGCCGACCTGCACAAACTCGTCGATGCCGCGGTCAAGAGCTTCGGTCGGCTGGACATCATGGTGAACAATGCCGGGATCGAGACGCGCACGGCCCGTCAGCTGCATGCCGCGCTACGGCACCGCTGACGCCCCTGACACTACCTGTTACGCATTACCCAGAGGCAGCGCGACAAACCGCGTGGCGTCGCCCATCTTCGCGCGGATCAAGATTTGGTGCTTGCCCTGCGACTTGGCTTCGCTCAGTGCGTTGCGCACATCGCCGGCGTCGGCAACGGGCTTGCCGCCGACATCGAGGATGACGTTGCCGCGGGCCGGTTCATATCCGCAACCCGCCTCAACCTCGTGTCGGGCGGTGGCCGCGCCGCTTCTTTCCGCGGGGAATCCTTGGCCGCTGCCAATCCTCCCATGGGCGGTGAACAGGCAAGGCCCGGTGCTGTCGAAGTTCGTTTATTTCCTCTTGCGGCAGCATCGCGCGGCCACTCATTTTGGTTGCCCACGGTGTCGTCGTGGGTACGTCACCCGGCCGGTCTTCGCGGCCGGGCGTGGCCAGTCAGCAGGTGCCACGGCATGCCAAAATAGCTGACAGCTCGCGGCCGCCTAACTCCGGCGGCGTGGCGGGTAAAGTGAACGACCACCAGCGCGGTGATACGAACAGTTATGAATGTCTACAGTCTAAGCCGGAAGCACCGCGGTTGCGATACCCGCTGCACAAGCAAGGAGTCTCAACATGCGACAGACATCAGCACATTGCGCACCTAATTTAAAAGGGCGTCGTCGTCTTCATGGCTACATGCCATAATACTCTACCAGCGCATGATGTGGACGAACGGTGTTAGCGATGTTGTGTCTATCGACGCGCCGTGATGCGATATTCGGCGTTTGTCTTTTCGTAGTTTTGAGCGCGTTCGCTTCCCTCGCCCTTGCTGATCCCAAATGCCCGGCGGGTAAACGTTGGCTCCGCGGGGCTTGCAAACCCATACCAACGTCATCCACTCAGGCGATCCAATGTATCAGTGATTGCAACCGCCTATTCAGGAACCACCCTGACGCAAAGGCCCGCGCGCAGTGCCAACATGATTGTACACATCTTTAGCCGGAACATTCGCCGGGTGGCGTATAGATGCATTTCTTATCGGGCTTACGACACTCGGACGGGCCCCGACTTTGCCGGCCAGTGGCTTCGCGGCTAAGCGGGTCTCGAAGTGCTTAATTGCCGTCAACGAACTGTTGTAGCGATGGCCGGATATCAAGGCGAGTGAATAGCTAACCAGCGCCTGACGACGATCCGATGCTCATTGAACGAATAAATGATGCCTTTAGCGCGCCGGTACTAGCGATTGGTCTTGAGCCCACGCCAAACGCGGCGCCAGCGACATCGCAATCGCCGCGGCTAAAGCCACGGCCAATAGACCTGACCTTTCGGCGCTACGGCGGCTCATCGGGCCACGACGATGAAGTCGGTGCCCTCGCCGGTTTCATCGCCCAGACCTTGATCCGAAATGATGAGCAAGGTGCCGGGAATGATCATTTGCGCAATCGCATCGCGCACCTCGGGCGAAATCTCGATGCGGGCGAACACCTGCGCCGGACCTTGCGGCGGTGGCGTATCGCTCGCCCGCTCCTCCTCGATCACGCGGCCGTGGCGGCCGCGGCGCTCTTCGACATAGCGGACATGCCTCGGCGGTTCGCCGGGCAAGGACACGACATTCCAGCGCAAGATGGTGTGCTCGGGTCCGGTGAATTCCAACGCCGTGAAGACATGGGTGCCGAGCGGCGCGTCCGGCTGCGCGATTGTAACCGCACTATCGAACAGCGGCGCAACATCCTGCCGGATGTAAAGCCGCTGCCGCTTGCGGCTGATGAAGATCGAGATCGGCGTCTGCTTCGCCGCTGCGGCTTTCGCCAGCTCGGTCGGTGTGGGTGATGTCGGCGGCGCAGCAACCCCGGACGCCCCTGCGTCCGCGCCGGGCGCGGCGCTTTCCGTGCTCTGATCGGGTTTTATGGCAGGCGGGGCGGCTTGCGGCGTGACGACATCCGACTGCACCAGCAGCGTGAGCGTGTTTGCATGCGCGGCGAGCTCGGCCGACTTGGCGACGACGGGTTCGACGCCATTATCGACCGGATCGACCGGCGACGCGACTTCGGGTGGTATTTCCTTGTGCACGAACAGATGCGGATCGGCGAACTCGGTGGGCTTGAGTTCAGAGTTCGCAATGATGACGCGCGTATTGAGCTTGGTGAGGCGGTACAGCCGCACGGCGAAATCATGCGGCATGCGGATGCAGCCATGCGACGCTCTATGGCCGATACTTTCGCCTTCGTGCATGGCGACGCCGGACCAGGTGATACGCTGCATGTAAGGCATCGGCGCACCGCTGTAGATGTTCGAGCGGTGGAAGACTTGTTTTTGAATGACGCTGAAGACGCCCAGCGGCGTCGGCAGGCCCGGCACTCCGGTCGCGATTGACGTATCCGCGACATGCACGCCGTCGCTATAGAGGTGCAGCTTCTGCTGATTGATTGAAATGAAAATCTGCAGCGGCCCTTTTTGAATTTGGCCGAACGGTTCCCTGTCGATGTGATCGGCGGCCTTTGCCTCGTGGGATTTATGTGCAGTGTGATGTTTGTGCCCGCCACCGTACCAGTAAGCGGCAGCTGCCGGCGATGCGGCCGTGGTTACGGCCAAGCTTGTGATAAGTGCGATCGCGTACCCGCCGCTGCCGGCGCAGCGGCGAAGATCCCACCGAAACAGTTGCTTGTCGCGCCGCGGGCTTGCAGTCATCAATGCGCCCTGCCCAACGTGAATTGGTCTTGAGCCCTGCCGCAAATCCTAGTGGATCGGGAGTGTATGTCGCGGTGAAATGTGGCAAATGGTTAACAAGAAAAGCAAGAAGATTGTGACGTTATGTAGCCGTGTCGATCGCCGATGTTGACCGCTTCCAGTTTGAATTCCCAAACCGCAAGCGTTTCCAGTAGGAGCGAGCGAATAAATCTCATGATGCGTCGGAGAATTACTGCAGACATCCAACGCTCACAACTGGGGTTCACTTTGGGTTTGATGACGGTGATGGCTTTTTCAATCCAGCGAGTTGCGCCTTCGCCGCGCTGCGTTTATCGGCATGTTCTTTGCCATCAATCGACGGCGATAGCTTTTTCGATCCGGCGAGTTGCGCCTTCGCCGCGTTGCGTTTATCGGCATGTTCTTTGCCATCAATCGACGGCGATGGCTTTTTCAATCCGGCGAGTTGCGCCTTCGCCGCGCTGCGTTTACCGGCATGTTCTTTGCCATCAATCGACGGCGATGACTTTTTCAATCCGGCGAGTTGCGCCTTGGCCGCGCTGCGTTTATCGGCATACTCTTTGCCATCAATCGGCGCAACATGCGGTGGATCCTTGTCGAGATACGGTCGCCCGATCCCAAGTTCTTTTTCGTGCGCGTCGATCCACTTCCACAAGATTTCACTCCACGTGCATCTCTCCGCACGCGTCTCGCCCTTCACGCTCACGAGATCGGCCGCAAGCCCATGGCCATAGCCACCGCGGCGGCTCCCGCCATGGTATGAGCTGTCCGGCGCAGCCTTGTTGCCGTTTGCCAGCTCTTGCCGGTAATCATCGCGGAATCCGCTGGTTATGCCAGGCGAAAGCCCGGCGTCGTCCATCGCGCGAAGCGCATGATACAGCTTCGTTCTGAAGTCCCGATCCATGCCTCCGATCACGTAATCTTTCAACGACATGCCGGCATTCAGCGCGGCTTTCGGATCCTTCCACCCGAAGTCCTCGGTAACGTAC
>DASZCJ010000505.1:0-2884 GCA_035943155.1 Xanthobacteraceae bacterium
CGCCGGCACAGCCGGCGCAGGCGGCTTCGGTTGTTCGATCGGCGGCGCCTGCTGTTCTTCCGGAGGCGAAATGACGGCTTGCGACGGCTCGGGCGGGGGCGGGGGCTGTTCTAGCTCCTTCGGCTGTTGTTGCTCGGGCACTGGCGCCTGTTCGAGCTGATCGATGGTGTCATCGCTTGGCTCGAGGTCTATCGCGAACGGCGAGGAGGCGTCGCCGATTTCCTCTGGCTGATGAAAATAGAGATAACCGGCGACAGCGGCCGCGTGAATGCCAAAGACGATGAGCGCCGCCATGGCCCAGCGCCGCAGGTCGCGCGGATCCTCATCCTCGAACCACGGCAGCGCCAGCGCCGTCATTTCGCCTCGCGCATTTCCATTCCGACCAAGGCGACTTTGAGATAGCCGGCGCGACGCAGGTCATTCATCAGTTCCATCACTTCGCCATAGGGCACCGCACGGTCGCCGCGCAGGAAGATGCGCTCATCCTTATCTCCGTTGGTCGCCGTCGCCAGAATGTCGGCGAGCCCATCGCGCGGCACTGGATTGTCGCCGAGCGCGAGAGTGCCGTCGGCTTTGAGCGTGAGATAGACCGGCTTCGGCGGCCGCTGCTGCGGCGGCACGGTCAAAGAAGGCAGATCCACCGCAACGTCGACGGTGGCAAGTGGCGCCGCCACCATGAAAATGATCAACAGCACCAACACGACGTCGATAAACGGCGTGACATTGATGTCGTGGACTTCGACGAGCTCGTCGGTGCCGTGGTCGAGACGGATGGCCATTGGCGTTAGTCTTCTCTTACTCGGCGGCTTGCGTCATCGGCAGTTTGGCGCGGTCGAGATCGCGACTGACAAGCCGCATCACCTGCGCCGAGGCGTCGCCAAGATAGGCGCGATAGTGCGCGGTCTGTCGCACCAGTACGTTGTAGATCATCACCGCCGGTATCGCGGCAAATAGACCAAAGGCGGTGGCAAGGAGCGCCTGTGCAATGCCGGGTGCGACCACCGCGAGATTGGTCGTGTGCGCGTTCGAGATGCCGATGAAACTATTCATGATGCCCCAAACCGTGCCGAACAGACCGACGAAAGGCGCCGTCGAGCCGATGGTGGCGAGCACGCCGGTTCCGCGTGAAATTTTTCGGCTTACCGCTACTTCTATACGCTCCAGCTGCAAGGCAATGCGCTCTTTCAAGCCATCGGCGCGTAAATTTGCCGATAGCCTGATCTCCTGACCGGCGGCACGCATGAGCTGTGATACCGGCGTTCCGCCATCTCGCAGCTGATCGTGCGCCTGCGCCAGGGTGACGGAATTGTTGAGCACGCGCAGGTCTCTGCGAACCTCGCCGCGGGCAGTGCGCAGTTCGAAGGTCTTGGCCAACCACACGGTCCAGGTGACAAGCGATGCAATAGCAAGGCCGATAATCACCGTTTTCACGACCAGATCGGAATTCTCAAACATACCCCACGGCGAGAGATCCTCCGGCAAGTCTGTGCCGCTGACCATGTGTCCGCCGGGAAGCGCTAACGTGGGTGTGGCAGCCGTGACTGAGGGTGCCGGATTGGATGCCGACGGGACATTTGGCGCCGTTGCTGTTCCCGGAGTGGCTCCAGGTTGTGCAGATTCAGCGGGCGTGGCCGCAGGAGCGCCGGGCGCGGCTGGGTTTGCCTGAACAGTCCCTTGGCCAGTCCCTTGGCCGCGAGCGGCGAACGGAACAGCCACAAGTAAAGTGATGGCCACAAACGCGATCGCATGACGGCAGCCGCGCCTAGGACTAACAGTGCTGCCAAATCGTTGTGCGCAAGTTCCCTGCTGCATCGTCGTACGTCCTTATTTGCCGTCTCTGCTTGCCGTCCGGTTTTGCCTGCGCCTCACGGTGGCCCCGCCGGCGCGATAGGACATCCTTATAATGTAATAATGTAACATTCGGCCAGAGCGACTTAGCATGCTGATTGCGGTCGTGCCATGACCGATGGCCGGCCGGCAAATATTAGCCGGCTTGCGTCATGACAGCGAGGTTGGCAGCCGACTTGCCGCGAGTTTCCCTTTTGAGCGGGGCTCCGTCACAGGACGCCGCTCGTTTCATAGCTTTGTGTCACGATGCAGGCGGCTAGAGCGGGACGAGATTTTCTCAAATCGTCATCCCGCTCTAGCTTTTTGTTTGAGCATGATCTTTTCCGACCTGCCTTCGCCCGCCGAAGCATCGAAGGAAAAGACAAACCGGTGCCTGGGCTTCGCGCAGGCGGCAAACCGGTTCCCACCCGCGGATCGAGTCCGAGGGCAAGCTTTTCGGGATCACGCTCTAATAATGATGTTCGCATCCGCGCCAAGAGTTCGGTTGTCGGATAGGAATCTGCCGGCAGGCCGTATTTCATCTGCATCGCTTTCACCGCCTGCCGCGTTTTCAAGCCGAGAAAGCCGTCGACTTTGCCGACGTCGTAGCCCGCATGCGACAGCATAGTCTGCAACGCTTTGACGTCATTGAAAGCCAGCGGCGGTGGTGGATTGCCGCGACGAAGCGGCGGTGCACCGGCGATCCGGGTCGCGAGATAAGCGGCTGTGGTGGAATAGACCAATGCGTTGTTCCACTGCAGATAAACGCGGAAGTTTTCGTAGACCAGGAAAGCAGCGCCAAATCGCCCCATTGGCAAGAGCAGCGACGCCGGCAAATCGTCCGCAGTGAGGGGCCGACCGTCCGCGAGTGTTACGCCATACGCGGCCCATTTGCTGCGCGGCAGTTTGATGTCCAAATCGGCCTCTTGCCACGGCATGTTTGCCGGCACGTGCACTTCAGTGAGCCATGGCTCGCCGCGCCGCCAGCCGAGCCCGGCCAGATAATTTGCCGTTGAGGCGAGGACGTCTGGGGTGCTGCGCAAAAGATTGCGTGCAC
>DASZCJ010000506.1:0-3990 GCA_035943155.1 Xanthobacteraceae bacterium
GTCTTGCAGTCCGAACGGAACGACGGTGTCGACGTGTGGATGACAATGAAGTCGTGCGACTTCACGTCGTCTTCGATGTCTTTGAACGAAAGCCCGTGCGGCGGCGCATCGATCAGCTTTGCGCCGTCCACCATTGCGGCCGCTTGCGCCAGCCAGGTCGGGAACCAGAACGACTTGACCTCGCGCTTCATCTGGTAGCGCGCGCCGGCACCGCCGTCGAAACCCTCAAACGATGGCGCCTGCAGGAATAAAGTGCGCATCATCAATCGGCCTCACTGTAATAAGCGAGCGTGTGGTCGGACTTGACCCCATAGCGTTGGCCGCGCCATTCGACGCGGCGGCCCAAAAAGCTCACGACAAATACGACGAACGACAGTATGTCGCGAATTGGGCCGAGCCAGAATATACCATTGCGCAGTTGGAAGAGACGACGCAGTTCGGCTTGGAGCACGAAACGGCAAGCAAGCGCCACGGCGAGGACGAAGGCGGCGGGCGTGAGCCCGCCGAGGATTAAGCCGAGCAAGGCCAGCGGCACCGCATGAGTGACGGCTAAGCCGGCGAAACCGGATGAGTCCATCGCACGGATGGTTCGTGCCCAACGAATTTCGTGAAGCAACATTTCGCGCGCCGATCGCTCGGCACAGACATGCGTGACAATGAGAGGCGGAATCGCCACCTTCAGCCCGGCCCGGCGCGTCGCCATGCCCAACCCGTAATCGTCGGCCAATTGATCGGCGACCGATTGCAAGCCGCCAAGCTTCGTAAGGGTGGCCTTCGTAAGCGCGATTGTCGAGCCGAAGCACGGGGTCGCAAGCCCGGTTTTGAGACCGACCAAGACGTTCGGCAGAAAGTGATAATCGATCCCTGCCGCCGTGAACCTGGACCAGATCCCGGTCGAGGGCGCGCCCCGATAAAGGCAGGTGACCAGCCCAACGCCCGGCTGCCCGAGGCTCGCCGCAACGGTCATGAGGTAATCGCGCGGAACCGCAATATCGCTATCCGAAATAATCAACAATTCGTGCCGCGCCGCACTCTGCATGTTGATGAGGTTCGACACTTTTGCGTTGGCGCCATGCCGGCGCGGACTGATCACCAGCTCAAGATCGCGATCAGGAAACTCGGCGACGAGCCGGCGCACGACGGCGGCTGACGGATCGGCAGGATCGGCCACGCCAAACACCACCTGCACTGGCGCTGGATAATTCTGCCGGCAGAACGTCGCCAGATTAGCGAATAGATCGGGCTCCGCGCCGTGCAACGGCTTCAAGATCGTGACCGGCGGAAAGCTCTTGGGCGGCGAGCCAGCCTTCGATCGCGCAAAATCGCGGGCAGCGGTGGTGCCGAATAGCGCATAGGCGCATCCAAGCGCGGCCGCGACATAGCAAACGACTGACGCGTAATAGGCCGTGCTCCCGGCGGAATTCGCGAAAAGTTCGCCCACGTTTACCTCTACCGATCCTCGCCCGCCGGGAACTATATGGCCCAAACCCAGCCCAAGCACACTTAAGAAACGGCCAAATTCGGGCCGGGTTCATTGATCGATTTTTTGCTGTGCGGCAACCCTTTTGCTTTTGACCGAATAATACCGTCCTTCAAGCGCTTGCCAACCGAGCAAGGACGGTACGCCGAGAATCAGGTCAGGAACCCGCTTGATCAGCGCCATAGCCAACGCAACCTCGGCAGGAACGCCAAATAGCGCACAGACCGCGATCATGGCGCCATCCTGGACGCCCAATCCACCCGGCAAGATGAAGGCGGCCGAGCGGCTGCCCTGGCCCAGGCTTTCGATCGCCACCGCCTCCATAAGATTGACCGGATGACCCATAAAAGCCAGCGCGATCCAGACCTCGATAGCGCCAAAAAAAACAGTGGCCAGGTGAACCACAAACGATGCGGCAAGCCCACGGTAGTTACGCCAAATCTGTTGTAGCCACCCACCGAGATCGGCCACGTGAGCGAATGCGCGCCATTGCCGTTTTTCGCCAAACAGAATTAACCAGCGCACCAGCGGCTCGAAGGCGCCGAAATTCAAGGTCAGGAAAAATCCAGTTATGGTTGGAACAGCAACGGCCAGCAGGACAATTGCGGTCGCAGTAACCGCATTGCTGCCGACAACACTGGCAACGATGCCGACGCCGGCCAGCACGAAGACGATCAGGCACAGCACCTGGATAAAGATGTCGACCAGAACACTCGCCACCGCCAAATTGGTGGCAACGCCAAATTGCGCTAGAAGACGCGCCCCAATGACATCGCCGCCGACGACGGCGACGGGAAAAAATGAATTGATCGCTTCGCGGACAAACCGCAGCAGGACAAAAGCGTAGGGTCTAAAACGGCCCGCCGGCAACAGCAGCCACCAGCCCACCCCGGCTCCCACCAGGATGGCGGCCCGAGCTAGGATGACAAGCGCCGTTGCCCAGCGCGAACTGGCGATCGCCGCCATGACCGAGCCAAAACCGTAATAGACCGTCAAACCGGTAAGGACGGCCACGCCTAAAAGTGCGGCAATAAGGGCAAAACCACGCATTTAACGGCCAATCAGGGGGTTGCATGCTGGGACCATGCCGCAAATCGACTGTCAACTGTGGCTTTTCTGCACTAGTGAAGCCACAGCATCCTTTTTATTTTGCTTTGTTCAATAAGAGGGATGGGGGCACCCATGAAGAAAGTTGCCGTTGGAACAGCAGTGATCCTCGCGATCCTGAGCCTTGCCGCATGTGCACAGGTCGGTAAAGGCAAAGCGCCACCGCCGGTCGTGACTAAGGGTTAGCCCAACCCTCTGTCATGCCTGTCCGGCTGTTGCCGCTGCTCTTGGCAGCAGCCGCGAAAGTTCAAGAACGGTTACTGGCAGTTGCCGGATTACGTCTATCGTTCTATTTAGCTGTTGAGGTGGGGATCACGTGATCATCGTTGTGGGGCTGGCCTTTGAAGCCCGTATCGCTGCGGGCCCGGGCGTGCACGTCATTTGCAGCGGCGATGGCCGCAACTTGGCGGCAAAGCTGACGGCGGCGATCGCCGAAACCCGCACAATGGTGAGCGGCTGTCCTGGCATCATCAGCTTCGGTGTGGCCGGCGGGTTGGCGCCGCATCTGCAGCCCGGGACTTGCGTCGTCGGTTCTGCGGTCATTTCCGGATCGACGCGAATGCCGATCAGCGAGCAGTGGTCGGAAAAGCTGCTGCGAGCGATACCTGACTCGGTAGCGGGCATGTTGCTGGGTGTGCCCGCTCCAATCGCTCATCCCGATGAAAAGCGCGCGCTTTATTTGAAAACCGGCGCCATCGCCGTTGACATGGAATCGCACATCGTTGCTGCCGTCGGTTTGGCCCACGATGTTCCGGTGGCGGCTATCCGAGTGATCACCGATCCCGCCAAGCGCGCCCTTCCGGTTTCCGCCGTCGCGGCGATGCGGCCGAACGGAACCACCAATATTCCCGCTATGCTCCGCTCGGTGGTGAAACGGCCGCGCGAATTACCGGCCCTGTTCCAGACCGCGCTGGACGCGCGCGCCGCGCGAGCGACGCTGGTGCGCGGCAGGCATTTGCTTGGTCCAGCCTTCACGGTGCCGCTTACGATTTGAGAGGCTGGCGCAATGATCAAGTCCGCAGCCGAAGAAATCGGCCATTGGGCCGATCAATGCCGCCGCTGGGCCCGCGACGCGCGTAGCCACGAACAAAAATTGATGTTGCAGAATTTGGAACGGCTTTTGAGTCAAGCCGCGCTCGACGCCGAAGATGCGCTCGATGTCGACTATGTTGTGCGCCCGCTGGTATCCACTAAATCCTGACCGCACGCGATTAGCAGGCACGATAGTGCCGTAACTGCCATCCGTGTAGATAGAGTGCCGACGAGGCGCTCATCATGCCTGAGGCTGCGACCGTCCAGAACCCATACACGCGCCGGATCGCCGAGTTCGTCGCAGGTCTGCGATACGAAAATATTCCGGCCGAGGTCCGCGAACGTCTGAAACTGCTCATTCTGGATTCGCT
>DASZCJ010000507.1:0-20989 GCA_035943155.1 Xanthobacteraceae bacterium
GGCCTTTCTCTACTTCCCGAGCAATTATCGCTGGTCGATGGGACTATTGATTTGCCTGTCTGCGGCGCCATGGACCGGCGTCGAGATCGATGAGGTCAACCGCGTCGGCCGCGCCCTTGCCGATCAGGTGGGCAACGATACGGCTTGGTTCGAGGAATGGACGCGCATGGGCGAAAAAATAGAATCGCGCGGCCGCGACGCCCTGCGTGCCGGTCACAAGCTGACCGCCGCGTCCTGCTTCATGCGTGCGACACGATACTATCAGACCGGCGAACGATTTTTGCATCCGCGTTCACAGCGCAGCATGGATGTCTATGCGCGTTCAGTGACGCTCTTCAAGGAAGCGGCGGCGTTGATCCCCCGGCCACGTATCGAGCTGGTCGAGATTCCTTACGACAACACAAGCTTGCCGGCGCTATTGGTGCATCCAGATCCCGAGGCCGCGGGTGCGCGGCCGGCGGCGGCAATGGTATTTTTCGACGGTTTCGACGTCACCAAAGAGTTGCAATACGGCTATGGCATTCCCGATCTCGCCGCGCGCGGCATCGGTTGTCTTGTGGTCGACGGGCCGGGCAATGGCGAGAGCGTGCGGTTTCGTAACCTGCCGCTGATCGCCGAAACTGAAAATTACGCGACGCCGGCATACCAATATCTTGCCGCGCGGCGCGAATTCGATCCAAATCGAATCGGCGTAATGGCACTCTCGCTCGGCGGCTATTACGCGCCACGCGCTGCGTCACTCGAGCCGCGCTTTGCCTGCTGCGTCGCTTGGGGCGCGCAGTGGGACTATCACGAGATCTGGGCGCGCCGTCTCGATGAGCTTGATTCTGGCAAGGTATTGTCGCTTTCGGTGCCGCCGGAACATCTTCAATGGGTGCTCGGCGTCTCCGACCGTGCCGCGGCGCTTAAAAAGCTCGAAGGCTTTCGCCTCGACGGCATCGTGCAAAAAATGGCCTGTCCGTTTTTGTTGCTGCATGGCGCCGGCGATGAGCAGATTCCGCTAGAGTTAGCGGAAAAGCTCTTTGAAGCCGTGGGCTCCAAGCAGAAGGCGCTTAAGATATTCAGTCGCGAGGAAGGCGGTTTCCATCACTGCCAGGTCGATAATATCACTATCGGTGTGCACTATATGTTCGATTGGATCGCCGACGTTTTGAACGCCGGTCGGTGAGGAGGCCGCGCGCTCCGCTACCTGCGGCAGTTCGCAACCATGACGAAAACCAGCGAGATGTTCTTCGTCTCGGCAAATCCTGTTTGCTGCACGATCCGATTAAATAATCCTTAAATGGTGGGCGACCATTGTGATCAAGGACGAGGCCGTGGCGATGGTCGAACGCGTGAAAGAAATGTTTGTCAGAGACGGCGTCGATACGACTTTCAAGGCCGTTTCCGACAAGTCTGTGGTCGAGTTTCACGATCGCGATCTCTATCCATTTATCTACGATTTGAGAGGCAATTGCGTCGCGCATGGCGCACGGCCGGCGCTGATAGGTAAAAATCTCCTCGACCTTAAGGATCAAGACGGAAAATACCTGATCCACGAAATGGTCGACATCGCCAGTGGGCCGGGCACGGGCTGGGTCAATTACAAGTGGCCCAATCCGATCAATAATAAGATCGAGGATAAGACCAGCTACATCGCAAAGATGGGCGACTATTTCGTTGGGGTGGGCGTGTACCGGAAGTAACCCGAACGGCCACCAGACGCAAACGGCCGGACCAAGGTAGCAGCATGCTCATATTCGCCAAGGAGCCGGCGTCCGGATTTCTGTCACGGCTGACAATTCGCGGCAAAGCCTTCATCGCTTCCGCCGTTGTATTGATCTGTCTGATCGGGATGGGCGTGATTGCGGTACTTGGCTCGCGCGAGGTCGCCCGAAATTTGGACGAGCTTGCACGGTCGAATTTGCCGACCCGCGGTGCCGCGGTGGTGGTGAACAACTCCGTGATCGCCGCACATATGCGGATATTTCGCTATGTGTCCTGGGCGAGCAACGGCGTAAACGAGAAGCTGCTGCAGCATCTGCGCGGCGAGATCGAAGCCGATTTCTCGACGATCAAGCAAAGCTTCAATGAACTGGCGGCACGGCCCGATCTTTCGGCCCAGGTAAAGACCGAGCTGAGCACGCTTGAGGGAAAGCTGTAGAAGTACGAAAGCACCGCCAGGGACGTGCTGGACGTCGGACGCACGGACCCGCCAATGGCAACGATGATGCTTGGCCAAACTGACGACAGCTTTACTGGCATCGAGGCCTACATTCGCAATATCCTCAATGCGATTTCCGCCGAGTCGTATTCGATTATCGAAGAATTATCGATCGCCACAAAGCGCGAGACGCTTTCGCTCGCCATCGGGCTGATCACCTGCTTCCTGCTCAGCGTAGCCGCCATGGCTTTTGTCCCCAGATCGACCGGCGACACCGCGGTACAATTAGGCTATCGCGATCGCTCAAGCTTACCAACGACACCGCAGCGCAATCGGAAAGCGCCAGTGCGGAACTGGCCAAGCTCGCCGCCTCCGTGGAGCAGTTACCGATCTCATTCAGGGCATCGCGCAACAGACCAATCTTTTGGCGTTGAACGCGACAATCGAAGCAGCCCGAGCGGGAATGGCCGGAAAAGGATTCGCAGTGGTTGCCGGTGAAGTGAAAACGCTCGCCCAGCAAAGCGGCCGAGCTACCGATGAGATTGCCAGTAAAATTGCGGCAGTCCGCGAAACCTGCTCCGCCGTGGTTTCGACCATCAGTCAGATCATTCAGGCCATCAAAAATCTCAAAGTCTTCGCAACCGAGATTTCGACCGGCATCGGGCAGCAATCTGCTGCGACGGCGGGCATTTTCGCCAGTGCACAGTCCGCCGCCGATAGCTCACGGGCGGTAGCGGCAAATATCGTTGATCAAACGGTCATGCCGATGCGACGTTTGCGGCCTCTAACGAAGTGCTTGAGACCACCAAGCGCCTGTTCACCATACCCGCGGCGTGCAGACCAATGTCGACAAGTTCCTTGGCCACGTTAGGAGCGCGTGAGAAGCGTGTAAGGGCCGCGTAAGGGCGTCGAACCGCGTCTGCTCAAGCCGCCAGCATCTTCTGCACTTCACTGACCAGCTCACGCAGGTGAATCGGCTTGGACAGCACCTTGGCGTGCCTGGGCGCGCTTGAGTCGGAATTGAGTGCAACGGCGGCGAAGCCGGTAATAAACATGATCTTGATGTCGGGATCGAGCTCGGCTGCGCGGCGGGCTAGTTCGATCCCATCCATTTCCGGCATAACAATATCGGTCAGCAAGAGCTCGAACGGCTCTTCGCGCAATCGTTGATAGGCCGACAGACCGTTGTCATACGAAATCACGTCGAAGCCGGCATTTTGCAGCGCCTTGACCAGGAAACGGCGCATATCGATGTCGTCTTCCGCAAGCAGGATTTTGGACATGACCAACGAACCCGGCTTTGGCCGGCCCCCGGCATCCCATAAGCGGGATGCCTGGTAAACATCGGGTGAAGGACGAGCCGCGACGCTGGGGTCTTTAGGCAGCAAATGGCCTTGGCAAGCTGCGGCGCGTATGGAAAATAGCTGCCAGCCACGCGTCACGAGTCGACGAAAGCCCCTAAACGTCATGCCGGAAATGCAGGACGAACTCGATCCCCCGTTCGAAGCCCTGGAGCCGGCGGACTGCCGTGGGCCGCTGTTGTTCAATTCACCGCACAGCGGGCGGATTTATCCTCGGGAGTTCTTGCTGACCTCACGGCTCGATCTGGCGACGTTGCGCCGCTCGGAGGACTCGTTCGTCGGTGAGCTGATCGAAGGCGTGGTGGCCCGCGGCCATCCCGTGGTGCGGGCGCATTTCCCCCGCTGTTATGTCGACGTCAATCGCGAACCTTACGAACTGGACCCGCGAATGTTCGAGGGGCGCCTGCCCTCGTTTGCCAATACCCGTTCAATGCGGGTGGCAGGCGGGCTCGGCACGGTCGCGCGCGTGGTGGGCGACGCCCAGGAAATCTATGATCAACGTATTGCAGTCGCGGAAGCGATGCGGCGCATCGACGGGCTTTATAAACCTTATCACCGGACGCTGCGCCGGCTCTTCATGCGGCTGCAACGCGAATTTGGCGCTGCGATCCTGATCGATTGCCATTCGATGCCATCCACCACCGGAGGTCGGGACGAGCGGCCGCGCGCGGATCTGGTGCTTGGCGATCGCTATGGCACAAGCTGCATTGGGATTGTGCCGGAAATAATCGAACAATGCATGCGAGGCTTCGGTTACACCGTGAGCCGCAACAAGCCCTACGCCGGCGGCTTCATCACCGAGCATTACGGCAATCCGACCGCTGGGCTGCACGCTATTCAGCTTGAGATCAATCGTGGGCTTTACATGGACGAGCGCCGTTATGAGCGCTCGACCTCGTTTACCAAATTGGCGGGCGAATTCGAATTACTGGCCGATCAGCTTGCCGAAATCCCGATCGAAGAACTACGACCCTACCGTGCCGCGGCGGAGTAGCGCGCCGCAAAACTAAAGCGCAAGATCAAAGAAAGACCAAAGAAAAAGGGCCGCTCACCTTGCGGGAGCGGCCCAAGTCTAGGGAGGAAACGCCCAAGGAGGGCGACGGTAACGTGAGAGAACCTCTCGCTACCGCACTGCAGCAACATACACTGCGCCGCACAAAATTCAAGGCTGGTTGGCTGATCCGTGGGGATTTTTCCCGTCAAAATTGGGCGTATTGTGCATATTTGCGAAGCATGATAAAAATAGGCAAGTATAATCATAGACTTATGGTTCGATGGGTGGCTGCTTAAAACTTGGCCATTACTTGTTCTTATGGCCAGTGGCAACGCCGATTTCGAATAGCGGTAGCTTGGCGCTGGCAACCAAGCCAGCCAAGTGTGGATGCCGTGTAAGGACCGATTCCAGGGACTGCGATGACGGCGATCGACTTTACTGCCTTTGTCGACGAACTTGCCGCCATCTCTGGCGAAACCATCCGGCCGTTTTTTCGCAGCGCGCTCGGCATTGAAAACAAAAGCCGCTCAGGCGGCTTCGATCCGGTCACAGCCGCGGACCGCGCCGCCGAAGCGGCAATGCGGACCCTCATCAAGCGGACCTTTCCCGAGCACGGCATCATCGGCGAGGAGTTCGGCATCGAGCGCCGCGACGCTGAATATGTCTGGGTGCTCGATCCGATCGACGGGACCAAGTCGTTCATCTGCGGCATGCCGGCCTGGGGGACACTGATCGCACTGACCCGGCGCGGCGAGCCGATTTACGGCATGATGCATCAGCCGTTCACGCGCGAGCATTTTTCCGGCGATGGTCGCGGCGCGCGCTATCGCGGGCCCGCCGGCGATCGGGTGCTGCGCGCACGCGCCTGCGCCTCAGTGCAGGACGCCGTGCTGTGCACGACCAGTCCGCTATTGATGAAATCTGATGACCGTAAATGCTTTCAACGGGTCGAGCAGGCGGTGCGGCTGTCGCGCTATGGCGGCGATTGCTACGCCTATTGCGTGCTTGCCGCCGGCCATGTCGATCTGGTGATCGAGACCGAACTCAAGCCGCATGATGTCTTGCCTTTGATTCCGATCATCGAAGGGGCCGGCGGCATCATTACGACGTGGGAGAACGGCCGCCCGCATGAGGGCGGGCGCATCGTTGCGGCGGGCGATCGACGGGCCCACGCACAGGCGCTGGAGTTGCTGAAAGGGTAAGACGCCGAGGAAGGCCACCGAGCTCGAACAATCAATAAAGCGGAGTGCCCGGAACAAAGGCGTCGAACGCCGCCCAAAATTGCGAGCGGAAGCGATCTTGCTCCATCAGCAGTTCGTGCTGCGCACCGACGACGACGAGATGCGAGCCCGCGCGCAACATGCCGGCGAAATCTTCGATCGCGGAATTGGAAACCACCTGGTCGTTGCCACCGGCGACAATCAGCATGGGTTGGCGAATCCGAGCCGGGTAACTGGGTTCGCGCAGCGCGCGCATCGAGCGGAACGCGGCGTTACACCATGCCACCGTTGGCGCGCCCAAAGCGAGAGCGGGCTCGGCTTCGAGGATGGCGGCGTTGCGCGCATAACGTACCGGGTCGGAGGTGAGAATGTTGCCGAGGAAAGGCCGCGATTCGACGATGCTTGTGTCGGTCCTGGGAACGTACATACCGCCAAACCCGGCCAGGCGCAGCGCGCGGACGATGAACCAACCGGTGCCCATCGAATAATCCACGCCGCCGAGCGCGATAAGCGGTGCGATCAGCACCATGCGATCGAACCACTGGCGGCCGCGATGCGCCGCGCGGATCAGCACATTGGCGCCGGTGGAATGGCCGATCGCGAAAAGTGGCGGCGGACAGTCCGGCAAAACGACCTCACGCATCAAAGTTTCAAGATCGGTGTCGTATTCGGCAAAATCGCGCACATAGCCTTTGCGGCGGTCAGTCAGGGCGCGATCCGACAGGCCCTGACCGCGCCAGTCCAGCGCCGCAACGGCAAAGCCGCGCGCGCGCAGGTCGCGCACGGTCTCAAAATATTTTTCGATCCATTCCGAGCGACCCTGGAAAATGCACACGGTGCCGCGGCGGCCGGCCGGTGGCAGCCAACGGGCGAAGCGAAGGGTCACACCGTCAGGGGTTTTGAGCGCGCCCGCGACAAAATTATCGGGAACCGGATTCGCGGGAATGGAAATGAGTTTCATGAAGACTTTCGGGCGAGCGGGCCGTGGCGTCTGCTTATAACAGTCTAAAAATGCTGCTCAATGTGTCAGGTAGGGCGGGTTTCCTCGCCCCGGCCGCAGCCGGCGCCGGCGTCCCAGTCAAGCTGGGCCCGCGGTAAATTTACTAGTAAAAACAATTATTTGCCATCACTTGCAGGGTCGAAGCTGCGATCCCATATAAACATCGCGCAGGCCATGAAGGCTGTGCATCAAACGGCTCGGCCCTATCCGGGCGGGCCATCCGCATGTCGCTTCAACAAGGAGGATATGCCATGCGAACTTTCGACTTAGCACCTCTTTATCGTTCCACCGTTGGCTTCGACCGTTTGTTCTCGCTGCTCGACCAGGGCATCGAGGGCGCGGCTCCCGGTTATCCGCCCTACAATATCGAGCGGACCGGCGAGAATGCTTATCGCGTATCGGTAGCGGTCGCCGGCTTTAATGAGCCGGAGCTGTCGATCGTAGCGAAAGAGAACACGCTGACAATCCGTGGCGAGAAGAACGCCAAGGAAGAGGAAAACCGCGGCGAAGTGCTCTATCAGGGCATTGCGGCGCGGACCTTCGAGCGCGTGTTCCAGCTTGCCGACTATGTTCAGGTGAAGGGCGCGAGCCTCGAGAACGGTCTCCTGCACGTCAATTTAGTGCGCGAGATCCCCGAGGCGAAAAAGCCGCGTTCGATCCCGATCAACGGCAAGAGCAACGGCCCGACGGTGATCGAAAATCAAAAAGCCGCGTAACAGCTTTTGTTACAATCAGACGGCAGCGCCCCGGTTTTCCGGGGCGCTTTTTTTGATTCCCCGCCAAGCGCTAGTCGTTGATTGCAGGAACTGCCGACGCACTGGCGGGCTTACGTAACGGCTCCGATCGTGCCGCCGTGGATGTGCCTGTCGCGATGTCGGGTTTGATAATGGATTTCATCTCGCCGGCTTTCATCTCGCCTGCTTTCGTATCACCGGCTTTCGTTTCGCCGGCTTTCGTTTCGCCGCTGGCCGCTGCAAGTCCTGCCGCTGCGAGTCCTGCGGCTGCAAGTCCGGCCGGGCGCGGCCGTGGCAAGGGCACAAGGCTGGGCACAAGGCTGGGCGCTAGGTTTCCCCCCGCAGAATACTGCGATCGGGCCGGCGCCAAGCCGCGAAGCGCGTCCTGATCACTCAACGGCACTTCGGAGGCGCCGACATAAGGCGGTCGCCCGTAAGCCGCAAACTCATCGGGCGGCGCGAGATAACGCGGCGGTCCAAACCGTCCATAGGGTGCCGGCGGGTAAGGCCCCGGAGCATAGGGGCCATAAAGCCCGGGACCGGAAACAATGCGATTGGCGTCGCGGATGGCGCCGGAGCGCGCATCGACAACCACGCGCATCGCAACCCCGCGAAAATCGATCGCCCGCACCACATAGCTGGTCCCCTGGCGCAACGGCGGCGCCAGCGGATCGAACCCGGCCGCGCGCACGGTGCGCAGAATCTCATAAGGCGGCACAAAGCCGCGAAGGGGCGCTGACTGTGGCGCCGACTGTGGAGCAGACGGTGAGGCGGTTGGCGCAGACTGCGCCAAGGCAGTAACCGGGGCAGTAACCGCGCCCAGCACCGAAAATGCGAACACGGCTCCGGATAGTCTTAGAAAGCGCACAAGCCCCTCCCGACCAACTCCCCACCGGCTTGAGAGATGAACCTTAAATTGGGGCGACAAATTGGAGCAACGCTTGGGCGCATCATAACCTGCAGAGATCCACGAAGCGGTCGATCTCCTCTTCACCGGTAGCATATGAGGTGACGAGGCGGACGAGCACGTTATCCGGCCCGATCTGTGAGGTGCCGCTGCTGCGGACGTAATAATCTGCGCCCGCCGCCTTGAGTTTGGCGTCGAGCGCGCGCGGCAGCACCACAAAGACAAGATTGGCCTCAACCGGCCAGACCGGCCGCAATCCCATCCCGGTCAGCGCCGCCGCCAATTTGTCCGCCATGGCATTGGCGTGACGTGCCAGCGCCAGCCACCGGTCATCGGCGAGATAAGCCAAAAACTGCGCAGCGATGTAGCGGTGCTTTGAGTGCAGATGGCCGCCGCGCTTGCGGCGCTCGCCAAAGAACGCCGCGGTGTCAGGATCGAAAAATATCACGGCTTCGGCTGCCAGCGCGCCGCCCTTGGTAGCGCCGAACGACAGCACGTCGACGCCGGAGCGCCACGTGATTTCGGCAGGCGTTGCATTGAGCCGGACCAGCGCATTGGCAAAACGTGCGCCGTCCATATGCACGGCCAGCGACCGCATCCGCGCAATCTCGGCCAAGGATGCGATTTCATTGGTTCGATAAATCGTGCCCGCCTCGGTAGCCTGGGTTATCGAGAGCGCCGATGGAATGACCTGGTGCGGGCTATGCCCGCCATAACCGGCCAGCGCCGTTTTTAGTCCGTCGGGTCTGATTTTGCCGCCATCGCCACTCAGTCCGACAAGCTTGAGACCATTGCCGAAAAACTCGGGCGCACCGCATTCATCGGTGACGATGTGGGATTCGGAATGGCAGAAGACGACGCCCCAGGGTGGCGTGACCTGCGCCAGGGCTAGGGCGTTCGACGCAGTGCCGGTTGGCACCAGAAAGGCGGCGACCTCACGCTCGAATATTTCACAGAAGCGGCGCTCGATGGCGTGCGTCCAATCGTCATTGCCGTAGCCGAGTGCGAAGCCACGATTGGCATCGACTAGGGCGTCAAGAATGGCAGGCGCGACTGGCGCCGTGTTGTCACTGGCAAAATTCATTTGCGGGAACCTAGAGCATGATCCCGAAAAGTGGAAACCGGTTTACGGAAAAGATCATGCTCAAACAATGAGCTAAAGCGAAATGGCGATTCAACCTAAAATCATTTCGCTTTAGTGAGGATCGTCCCTTGCGCCCAGGTGGTGGGCAGACGGCTCTGCATCATGGCTCGGCACGATGGGTCTGCCCCATCTGTTCGCGGGCTGTGGCGAAGCCTTACTTCCACACGGCAACCGGCAGCGCATTGCGCGACGCACACTCCCATGATCCACTTTAAGCGCGGAACAGGGCCGACCGGGACGCCGTTGGCTCAGGAAAGGCGGCTTTTCCTGCGCCCTTTTGGGTAGCACAGCTTGTATTGGCGACAGGAATTTGCCATGTTTCGCATAGGACAGCATTGCTGTCCCAATTATGATCCCAAAGTGCGCGGTCGGTTGAAGTCCGACGAGACGCGCGGATCGGCTGCCGGATGGCGAGGGCGCGCCGAACGGCGGCAAGAACTAGCAACCAGCGGCCGTTGAGCGGATCGCAGGTTGCCTCCAAGATGAGTGACTCGCCCTGGCGCAGGATGAGGCCATCCTGTGCGGGCCCTACTGCGCCGGACCTTCGACGACCGCGTGTCTCGGGGTCTCGCGAGGAGCGCGTGGACGATGACCGCGGCTGGTTTCGGCTTGTTTGATCCGACGCTGGAAAAAGATTCCTGCGGCGTCGGATTTATTGCCGACATCAAGGGGCGCAAGTCGCACAAGATCGTTGAAGATGCGCTGACGATCCTTCTCAATCTCGAGCACCGCGGCGCGGTCGGCGCCGACCCGCGCGCTGGCGACGGCGCCGGCATTCTGGTGCAGACGCCACACAAGTTTCCCGCCAAGAACGCCGCCGCGCTCGGTATCGCGCTGCCGTCGCCCGGACACTATGCGGTCGGCGCGTTGTTCATGCCGCACGATCCCGCTTGGCGGCAAGAGGTCATGGATGCCTATGTTGCCGCCGCGGCGCAGGACGGCATGGCGGTTCTCGGCTGGCGCAATGTACCGACCAACAATTCGACGCTTGGCGAATCGGTCAAACCGACCGAGCCGGTCCATATGCAGGTCTTCATCGCGCGAAATCCGAAAGTCACGTCGGAAGACGACTTCGAACGGCGGCTTTACATCCTGCGCAAGACTATCTCCAGCACGCTGTACGGCAAGCGTGGCCGCAATACGTCCAATTATTATCCGGTGTCGATCTCATGCCGCACGCTCATCTACAAAGGCATGTTCCTCGCCGACCAGCTTTGTACCTATTATCCGGATCTACACGATCCGGATTTTGAAAGCGCCTTGGCGCTTATCCATCAGCGTTTCTCGACCAATACATTCCCCACTTGGTCGCTGGCGCACCCTTACCGCATGATCGCGCATAACGGCGAGATCAACACGCTGCGCGGCAACAACAATTGGATGGCGGCGCGCCAGGCTTCCGTGTCCTCGCCAAAATTCGGCGCCGACATCAGCAAATTGTGGCCGATCTCCTATGAGGGACAATCCGACACGGCATGCTTCGACAACGCGCTCGAATTCTTGGTGATGGGTGGCTATTCGCTGGCGCATGCCATGATGATGATGATCCCGGAGGCGTGGGCGGGCAATCCGCTGATGAGCGAAGAGCGCCGCGCCTTCTATGAATATAACGCCGCGCTTATGGAGCCTTGGGACGGCCCGGCCGCGATCGCGTTCACCAATGGCCGCCAGATCGGCGCGACGCTAGACCGCAACGGCCTGCGCCCGGCGCGCTATCTGGTCACGCGCGACGACCGCATCATCATGGCATCGGAAATGGGCGTGCTGCCGGTCCCCGAAAAGGACATCGTGGTAAAATGGCGGCTGCAGCCCGGCAAGATGCTCTTGGTCGACCTCGACCAAGGCCGGCTTATTCCCGACGAAGAGCTCAAGGCGCAATTGGCGCGCAGCCATCCCTACCAGGAATGGCTGGAGCGCACGCAGATCGTGCTCGAGAACCTGCCGCCGGCGGCTGAGGCGGCGCCGATCTCGAATTTATCCTTGCTCGATCGGCAGCAGCTCTTTGGCTACACCCAGGAAGATCTCAAAATCCTGATGACGCCGATGGCGACCACTGGCGAAGAGGCCGTCGGCTCCATGGGTAACGACACGCCGATCTCGGCGCTGTCGGAGCGGCCGAAGCTTCTGTTCACGTATTTCAAGCAGAACTTCGCGCAGGTGACGAACCCGCCAATCGATCCAATCCGCGAAGAGCTGGTGATGAGCCTCGTCTCGATCATCGGACCGCGGCCGAACCTGTTCGATCTTGAGGGCTCATCGAGGAAGAAGCGCCTCGAAGTTCACCAGCCGATTCTTACTAACGCCAATCTGGAAAAGATCCGATCGATTTCCGATCTTGGCGATCATTTTAGGTCGCTGACGCTCGACACGACCTGGCCGGCGGAAGCCAGCGCTGCCGGGATGGCGGCCGCGATCGACAAACTATCCGACCAGGCCGAAGCCGCCGTCCGCGATGGCGTCAACATCATCATCCTTTCCGATCGCCGCGCCGGCGCGGACCGCATCCCGATTCCGTCACTGCTGGCCTGCGCCGCCGTGCATCATCACCTTATCCGCGAGGGACTACGCACCTCGGTAGGTCTGGTCGTAGAATCGGCCGAGCCGCGCGAGGTTCATCATTTCTGCTGCCTTGCCGGTTACGGCGCCGAAGCGATCAATCCGTACCTTGCTTTCGAAACTCTCGTGGCAATCAAGCACGAGTTGCCGCAGACGCTCGACGATAAAGAAATAATCAAGCGTTACATCAAATCGATCGACAAGGGACTTCTTAAGGTGATGTCGAAAATGGGCATCTCCACCTATCAGTCCTATTGCGGCGCGCAAATCTTCGACGCGGTGGGACTGAAATCTGATTTCGTCGCAAAATACTTCACCGGCACGGCGACGCGCATCGAGGGCGTAGGCCTTGCGGAGATCGCCGCCGAAGCGGTGCAGCGCCACCGCGATGCGTTCAGCGATGCGCCGATCTATCGCGCGATGCTCGATGTCGGCGGTGAATATGCGTTCCGTGTTCGCGGCGAGGAACACGTGTGGAATGCCGCTACTGTCGCGGCGCTGCAGCACGCCGTGCGCGGCAATTCATACGACAAGTATCGACAGTTCGCCCGCGTGATTAACGAGCAATCGCATCATCTGCATACAATTCGCGGTCTATTCCGCATCAAATCGGCGGAAGAGGATGGCCGCCGGCCGGTGCTGATCGAAGACGTCGAACCGGCGAAGAACATCGTCAAGCGCTTCTCGACCGGCGCGATGTCGTTTGGGTCGATTTCGCGTGAAGCGCATACGACGCTTGCCATCGCCATGAACCGGATCGGCGGCAAGTCCAATACCGGCGAGGGCGGGGAGGAATCGGACCGCTTCAAGCCGTTGCCGAACGGCGACTCGATGCGCTCCGCGATCAAGCAGGTGGCGTCCGGTCGCTTCGGCGTGACCGCCGAATATCTCGTCAATTCGGACGTGATGCAGATCAAGATTGCCCAAGGCGCCAAGCCGGGCGAAGGCGGGCAGCTGCCTGGGCACAAGGTCGATAAGATTATTGCCAAGGTGCGCCACTCGATCCCCGGCGTCGGGCTGATCTCACCGCCGCCGCATCACGACATTTATTCGATCGAGGATCTGGCTCAGCTCATTTTTGACCTGAAAAACGTCAACCCGGAAGGCGATGTCTCGGTCAAGCTCGTTTCCGAAGTCGGTGTCGGTACGGTTGCCGCCGGCGTGTCGAAAGCGCGTTCGGATCACGTCACCATTGCCGGTTTCGAGGGCGGCACCGGCGCCTCGCCGCTAACCTCGATCAAACATGCCGGTTCGCCGTGGGAAATCGGGCTCGCCGAAACCCATCAAACGCTGGTCGCAAATCGGTTGCGCGGCCGTATCGCCGTGCAGGTCGATGGCGGCATCCGAACCGGCCGCGATGTCGTCGTCGGTGCGCTTCTGGGCGCCGATGAATTTGGCTTTGCCACGGCGCCGCTGATCGCCGCCGGCTGCGTGATGATGCGTAAATGCCATCTCAACACCTGCCCGGTCGGCGTGGCCACGCAGGACCCAGTGCTGCGCAAGCGTTTCCGCGGCCAACCCGAACATATCATCAATTATTTCTTCTTTGTTGCCGAGGAAGTCCGCGAACTCATGGCCGAGATGGGCTATCGCACTTTCAACGAGATGATCGGACAGATGCAGATGTTCGATCGCCGCAAGCTGATCGCCCAAGGCAAGGCGAGTGGACTCGATTTTTCGAAATTGTTCATGAAGCCGGACGTTCCTGCAGAAGTGGCCACTTTCAATTGCGAGCGGCAGGACCACAAGATTCGCGATGTGCTCGATCGCAAGCTGATCGCACAGTCGCAACCGGCGATTGAGCGCGGCGATCCGGTTCGGATGTCATTTCCGATTAAAAATACCGATCGTACCGTCGGCGCCATGCTGTCGGGGACAATTGCCAAGCGCTATGGCCATGAGGGCTTGCCTGCGGACACCATTGTGGCGCGGTTTACCGGCACCGCCGGGCAGAGCTTTGGCGCGTTCCTGGCGCGCGGCATCACCTTCGAGCTTCAAGGCGACGCCAACGATTATCTCGGCAAAGGGCTTTCCGGCGGACGCATTGTGGTGCAGCCACCCGCCGACGCGGGCATCGTTCCGGAGCAATCGATCATCGTTGGCAATACCGTGTTGTACGGTGCCATTGCCGGCGAGTGTTACTTCCGCGGCGTGGCCGGCGAACGTTTCGCGGTGCGCAATTCCGGAGCGATCGCCGTCGTCGAAGGAGCCGGCGATCATTGCTGCGAATACATGACCGGCGGCGTCGTAGTGGTGCTCGGCCCGACTGGGCGCAATTTTGCCGCCGGCATGTCAGGCGGCATCGCCTATGTGCTGGACGACGACGGCAGCTTCTCAAGTCGATGCAATTTGGCGATGGTCGATCTGGAGCCAATGCCGGACGAGGAGGACATTAACGCCAAAATCTTCCACCACGCGCGCGATCTTGAAGCACATGGTCTCGTCGACATCATGTCGGATTTGACCAGCTTCGATGGGCATCGGCTGCATCATCTGATTACACGGCACGCCCGCTTTACGGGGTCCGCGATTGCCGCCAAAATGTTGAACGATTGGCAGACGTGGTGTCCGAAATTTCGCAAAATCATGCCGGTCGAATATCGCCGCGCGCTCAATGAGCTAAAGGCCGCAGCCATCGCCGCGGAGTAACTTGCACAAAGAACGCCGATAAAGCTGCGAACAATAGAGAGCGCCTTTGGGCAAGATCACCGGCTTTCTCGAATACCCTCGCGAGGATCGTGATTATCAACCCGTCGCCGAACGCATTCGGCACTGGCGCGAATTCATTTTGCCGCTGCCGGAGAAGGAATGTGTCATTCAGGCGGCGCGCTGCATGAACTGCGGCGTGCCGTATTGCCAGGGCACGGGTTCGCTGGCGCCGAGCGCCCCGGGCTGCCCGGTCAACAATCAGATCCCCGATTGGAATGACCTTGTTTATATGGGCAACTGGGAGGAAGCCGCACGCAATCTGCACTCGACCAATAATTTTCCGGAAGTGACGGGCCGCGTCTGTCCGGCGCCGTGCGAAGCGTCATGCACGCTGAACATCGACGAAAATCCGGTCACGATCAAATCGATCGAATGTGCAATAGCCGATCGTGCAATTGCTCAGGGGCTTAAGCCGGAGCCGCCCGCCGAGCGGACCTGCAAAAGCGTAGCCATCGTGGGCTCCGGACCGGCCGGCCTTGCCTGCGCGCAGCAGCTTGCCCGCGCCGGGCACGACGTTCACGTCTATGAGCGCTGGGCCAAAGCGGGCGGGCTACTCCGTTATGGCATCCCCGATTTCAAGATGGAGAAGGACCACGTCGACCGCCGGGTGACACAGATGGAGGCCGAGGGCGTTGTGTTCCACTATGGCGCACATGTCGGCGTCAATATCGATGCGCAGCGGCTGCTCGAGCAGCATGACGCGGTCGTGCTGACGGGCGGCGCTGAAAAACCGCGTGACCTGCCGGTGCCAGGACGGGAGCTCAAAGGCATTCATTTTGCGATGGATTATCTGCCGCAACAGAACCGGCGAGTGAGCGGCGAAACGCCGGTCGAGGCAGAGCCAATCCTGGCGGCCGGCAAACACGTGGTCGTCATTGGCGGGGGGGATACCGGGTCCGACTGTATCGGCACCGCCTTTCGTCAAGGCGCGCTTTCGGTGACTAATTTCGAAATCATGCCGCAACTGCCGTTGCATGAGAACAAGATGCTCACGTGGCCGGATTGGCCGCTCAAGTTGCGCACATCGTCGAGCCATGAGGAAGGCGTGGAACGCGACTTCGCCGTGATGACGACGAAATTCACTGGCGAGAACGGCGAAGTGAAAAAACTGCACTGCGTTCGCGTCGACGGCAAGATGAAGCCAATTCCCGGCAGCGAATTCGATATCGCCGCCGACCTCGTACTTCTGGCGATGGGCTTTGTGCATCCGGTGCACGAGGGAATGATCAAAGCACTCAAACTGGCGCTCGATCAGCGTGGCAATGTCAGCGCCTCGACCGACAATTACCGGACCTCCATCGATAAAGTGTTTGCCGCGGGGGATATGCGGCGCGGCCAATCATTGGTTGTTTGGGCAATTCGCGAGGGCCGCCAAACCGCGCATGCCGTCGACAAATACCTGATGGGATCGAGCCTATTGCCGAGATAAAGCGAGGGTGGGCCCCGCTCGGCCGAACGAGCCGCTTATCGTCTGCTCATCGCGCACCGACCGGCGCTGGCGGGCGCGGCGCGCCATCGAGGTCGGCATTGGCCGGCCGTGACGACCGCGTCGGTGCGGAGTCTTTGCCGGATTTACTCTTCGCGTCTTTCCCGGCGTCGGCGGCGGGCTTCTTCGCCTCGCCGGTTTTTTTGGCGGGGGCCGCCGGCGTCAATGCTGCCGGCGGCGGTGCCGTGTCGGGGGTGGCAGTCGCGCCCGCGCCGGGGCGCGGCCAGGAAAAATCATCGGCGCGCCCGGCCGCCGCCGGCAACGGATCGCCGCGGGTGAGGACCCTCATTGCCAGCGGATCGGAGATCGCCTGCGTCGCACGGCCGCCCGCGCCTGCGAGATCGCCGCTGTCTGCGCCGCTTGCCGAGAGTGGCAATACCGGTCCGACATCCGGCCGCGACCCAGCCGTCCCCGATTTCGGCGCGGTTTCAGTTGCTGGCAGCGCCACCGGCACGCCCCGGGTCGACATCAGCCGTCGCAGTTCGCGCTCGACATAACTTGCGAGTTTTACGGCGCCGGCCTTGGTGAAATGCACCCCATCGGCGGTGCGCAGCCGGCGGATCTGTCCTTCAAAGTCCGGCCCCTGCACCGCATAGCGGCCTTGGTCATCGACAAAACCGTCCCAGATATCGACGTAGGCGATACCCGCCTTTTCGGCGCGCGCGCGATAGAGTTCGTCGAGGTAGCCCATATCGCTGGTTGATTTCGTGCCGCGGATCGCCGGAAGTCCGACCCAGATTATCGGAACGCCTTTGCTCTTGAGCGCCGCGATCATTTCGTCGATGCGCTTGGCATAGAGGGTTGCCCATTGATCGGTATGGAAGTCGTATGAGCCGCCCGGCGCCGGACGCGCCGTTTCGTTTTGGGCCGCAGCCTGCGGCGGCGCCTCGGTGTCGGCCGGCGCGGCGGTTTTATCTTGCGAAGCTTGGCCCGGCGGATTGGCCGGCTCTTTTGTTCCCTGATTTATTCCCTGGCTCGAGCCCTGGCTGGCTTGACCCTGGCTGGCCTGACCCGCATCGCCGGTGTTTGGCGCTCGGCGGCGGGGCTTTGTCGCGGAGCGGCACGCGGTCGTTAAGGCCTAGCATAACGACGATCGCGTTGGGTTTGCCATTGGCCAGCGCTTCTTTGATCGTCTGCGGCCAATCGAGCGTTTCGTTCTTTGAGTCGTAGCGGATCAGACCCGCGCTCGGGCGGATTTTGCGCTCGATGCCGATGTCCGGCTGATCGGCATAGATCTCGTCCAGTCCATAACCGAGCCAATCGGCCATCGAATCGCCAACGACCACGACTGTACTGGTCGGCGGTGTTTCCAATTTGCGCGATGATGGCGCTTTGGTTGAATCGGCCACGGGCGGCGGACGCATAAAGCCGGAGAACGGAAAAAAGAAGTCGCGCGGCGGCGCGGGAGGATAATAGCGATTGCCGCCGTAATACCTGCCGCCGCCCCAGTAATATTGGGCAAGCGCAGGCTCCGCTGCTGCCACGCCTGCGGCCAAAACCGCGAGCGCGATCAAAAAAACACGCCGTCTCGCCTGCCGACTTGTTCTGCCGAGTGACATCAGCGGCCTGTCAAAGAGGTAATTTTCACGGCTTGTATTCTACGCCACCGCCGCAAAAAAATCTCGCAAGTTCAAAACGTATCGGTTTGGCGAGAGTTCCAGACCTTCAAGGCTGGCGCAAGCGATCGAGCAGCCCGCTCGACGCAAAGCCATCCGGTATTTCGCCGATGGAGGCTTGGAAGCTGCGAATCGCAAGCCGGGTCCGGGGACCGAGCATGCCATCAGGCTCGCCAGGATCGAACCCGCGGCGGGATAAGCGCTCCTGCATCTCGTAGCGCTCATCGAGCGTGAGAACGCGCTGGTCGCGCGGCCAGGTCTGTACCAAGAGACCGCCGCCACGCAACCGATCGGCAAGATGCCCGATTGCGAGCGCGTAAGCCTCCGCCGGATTGTATTTCATGATCACGCGGAAATTTTGCAGCATGAGAAACGCGGGTCCGCGAGCGCCTGCGGGCAGGAGCAAATAGGCGCGCGCGTCGGGTTCGCGAAACGCACCGTCGCCGGCACGGCGCACGCCCAGATTCTCCCATTGCCGGAGCGTCATCTGCCGCGACCGATCCGCCAAGAGATAATCGAAACCGGCGGGCAGAACGACCTCATAACCCCAAGGCTGCCCGGCGATCCAGCCGTCCATCTTCAGATTGTTCGCCGTCGAGGCAATAACGTCCGGTATGGAATCCACGACATCACGCCGCCCGTCACCGTCGAAATCGACCGCATAACGCTTAAACGACGTCGGCATGAACTGGGTCGGCCCAAAAGCGCCAGCCCACGACCCGACCAGATGATCAACGGGCACATCGCCGCGCTGCAGGATTTCCAGCGTCGATAAAAATTCCTCACGGAAATAATCTTGACGGCGGCCGATGCAGGCGAGCGTCGCGGTTGAGCGGATGACAGGGCGATCACCGCCGAGCGTTCCGTAGTTCGACTCGACGCCCCAGATCGCCGCAAGGACGGCGGGTTCAACGCCATAGGTGCGCGCGACGGCAGCGAAGGTTGCGGCGTGTTGCACAAGCAGTTCGCGGCCGCGCGCGATCCGCTCATCACTGACCAAGGCGTCAAGATAGTCCCACATCGCCTTTGTGAATTCTGGCTGAGCATCAAGTTTATCCATGATGCTTAGGTCGGGCGCCAGACCGGCGGTGAATTGTTCGAAACGCGCGCGCGAAATGCCGCGCCGCGCCGCCTCCGGCCATAAACGTTCGAGGCAATTACCGAAATCCGCGGCGGCAGCGCGGATCGCATCGGCTGTCATAAGTGGATTCCCCGACGCCCCGGATTGCCCGCTCCAGCCGGTCGCAGCGCTCGAATTCAAGGAGCCTGGAACGGCGCTGGCCGAGGGCTGTTGAAGCAGGCGCTTCAGCCAATTGTTGTCCTGTTGCGCCGAGGCTAAATCTGCAGCGCCGAAAGCAAGCAAGGCTGCGGTGACCCCAGAAAGGATGCGGTTTGGGATAGTCATGCGGCAAAAACCTTGCGCATAAGGCCAAAAGCTTGCTGCAACCCCATCCTGCCAAAACGGCGCCCTGCCAATATGCGTCGAAACGCAGCCGACGAGTTTTCCTTGCTGCCGGCTGGACGATTTGCCACAACTGGCATCGGGTGAGCGATCAATTTAGGACCGGCAGGCATGGGTCGGGTTCCAGTCGTTCCGATTGAACCGATCTTTAGAGGCCGGGTTGGACAATAATTTGAACGAGAAAGCGTATTCTTCCGAATATCCGTTAATTCCGATGCACATCTTTATTGCATGAACCCGGTCCGCAAAGCCGTTTTCCCCGTAGCCGGCCTCGGCACCAGGTTCTTGCCGGCCACTAAGGCTATGCCGAAGGAAATGCTGCCGGTCGTCGATCGGCCGCTTATTCAGCATGTCGTTGACGAGGCCCGCCAGGCCGGCATCGAACACTTCATTTTTGTGACCGGGCGCAATAAAGGGGTCATCGAAGACCACTTTGACCGGCAGTTCGAGCTTGAGATGACGCTGCTCGAACGGCAAAAACATAAAGTTCTCGATTACCTCAATCAGGACTTGCCGGTGCCCGGCTCGGCCAGTTTCACGCGTCAGCAGGAACCACTTGGGCTCGGGCACGCGGTCTGGTGCGCGCGCGAAATGCTTGGCCGCGAACCGTTCGCGCTGCTGTTGCCAGACGTTCTGGTCCAACACCAGCGCGGCTGCCTCGCCCAAATGATCGACGCGGCGCGCGAACTGCCGGCAAACGCAAACATCGTGGCCGTGGAGGAAGTGCCGCACGAGCGCGTCGATCAATACGGCGTGGTCGGAATCGGCGAGCGGCGGGGCAAAATGTTCTCCATTACCAATATGGTGGAGAAGCCAACAAAGGATCATGCGCCTTCCAACCTTATCCTGACTGGACGCTATATCTTGCAGCCGGACCTGCTTGAGATCCTCGGCAGACAGGAGCGCGGCACCGGTGGTGAAATTCAGCTCACGGATGCAATGATCCAATTGGCACGCACACAGCCGTTCTACGGGTTCCAGTTCGATGGCCGCAGCTTCGATTGTGGTTCGAAGATCGGCTTCCTCGCGGCCAACGTGTCATATGCTCTTGCGCGCGCGGACATCGCGCCTGAGTTCCGCGCCGAGATCAAAAAGATACTCGGTGAAGTCGACAAGTAATATTCTAAGGCTTCCTGCCAATCAGGCCGATTACGGCGGACAAACCTGCGTGCGATGTCCCTTCGTGAATTTCACGCTCTTCCTCGACGATCTGTAAACCGCCAAAGTCGCCAAATTCCCGCTCCAGCATCGCCGGCGTGTAAAGATTTTCCTGCTGTTTCGGACCGCCGGTGCCGTGTTCCAATTGTTTCGGCGTGTAGCCCTGGACAATCAGAAGCCCGCCGGATTTAAGCGTGCGCCGCATGCCGGCCCATTTTGCCGCCCGTTCGGAAGGCGAACTGAACTGAGCGAAAATTTCGACCACAACGTCAAACGCCGCGTCCGGATAGTCCCATGCGTGAACGTCGGCTTGAACGAACTCGATCGCAACTTGGCGCTCGGCTGCCAAAGCACGCGCCTTTCTTTGCGCCGTGGGAGAGAAATCAAGCGACAGAACGTCCAGACCCTGCTGGGCGAGCCAAATGCCGTTGCGGCCCTCGCCATCCGCAATCGCCAGCGCACGCCCGGATCGCGGCAGCAACGTCTTGCAGGATTGCAG
>DASZCJ010000508.1:0-3757 GCA_035943155.1 Xanthobacteraceae bacterium
TCTGGCGTGACGGTGCGGGTCGCGCCGGCGACAAAACGGATCGCATCGCTGTTGCCCGCTGACTCGACGAGCGTCTTACCCCACCAGCCAAGCCCGACAATGGCGGCATTGATCATTCGCAAGACTCCATGAAGCTCAAACCGCGGTCAGGCGAGCGTAAACCCGCCGCGATGGACTTATCAGCTATCCTACTTTGCCGTAGTGCATCGCGACGATCAGGCAGCAGATCGCCCAGAACAAGCAATATTCATAGCCGCCGATGTTCCAAAGCCATTTGCCCTTGGTTACTTTCCACACCGCGCCGCCGGCAACGAGCAAATGCACGAAACCGAGCGCGCCGGCTAAGACCGGCACGATCGCGAAAATAAGTCCGATGGCGAGAAAAGTCTCGATCACGCAGGCGGTGTACATCCATGCCGCCGGCGGCCGAAACTTGGCCGCAACAAAGAACCCGAGCGCCTCGGGTACGAAGAACTTCGCGTAAATATGCGGGATGAAAAATAATCCGCAGATTAGGCGCAGTATATTGACGCCGTGGGTCAGATCGAAATTTTGCAGATAACCCGACATGTTGCCCCCCGGTCCTCCCCGCGTTTTCTCCTCATTAGCCCGCCCGCCGCGCGATTGCCAATGCCAAGCAAGCGGCCCGGCAAAGCTCACGCATCGAGTTCTTTGAAATAGCGGTAGATGCCCCATTGGCTGAACGGAATGCGCCGCGGCGAGGCGAGGTAGGATGCTATGCGCGGACGCTTCGCGATCCGATCGTGCAGCGCGATCAGGCCGGGGATTTTTCTCTCGAAACGCTGCATCCGGTTTGGGAACGCGTAACGTAGCCCTTCGACAATCTGAAATAGCGATAGATCAACGTAGGTAAGGCGGCGGCCGATCATGAATCTGCCGCCGTTTTTGTTCAACACGCGCTCGAAATAACTTAAGAATTTCGGCACACGGTAGCGCCAGAAATCCTTGCTGCGCCGCCGCGCCGCCGGCCGCTGCTCCTCGAAGTAAAGCCAGCTTGAGATCGGATGATGGGTGTCGTGAATCTCGTTAACGAGATCGGAAATGGTGAGCTGCAACTGATGCGCCCACAGGCGTCCGGCTTCGTCCCGCGGCGCGAGTTTCAGCCGCGGTCCCAAAAACAACAAAACATTCGCGGTCTGCGCGACAATGATCTTGCCGGCTTTGACAAAGGGCGGCGCATAAGGCGCGTGGGTAAGCCGCCGATTTTCCATAAGCTTCATCATGGCGGGCACGCCGGCCTTACCCGGCCGGCGCGCTACGTCGACATAGTCCGCGCCGGCCTCCTCCAGCGCCAGCCGGATGAATTCACCGCGACCTTGGATCGACGGCCAGTAATAGAGCTCGTAGCGCATAAGCTTTTGACCCTAGCCGCCGACGGGCGCCTTATACTGCTCGTCGCTGACGTGTTCCATCCAAGCGACGTGTTTGCCATCGAGCGCCTCTTGGGTCGCGACATGAACCATGCTGGTGGTCGGCGCGGCGCCATGCCAATGCTTTTCGTTTGGTGGAATCCACACCACGTCGCCGGCTTTGATCTCGCGCACCTTGCCCTCCCAGCTTTGCACCCGGCCGGCGCCGGAAACAACGAACAGCGTCTGACCAAGTGGATGCGTGTGCCAGGCCGTGCGCGCGCTGGGCTCGAAACTCACCAGGCCCGCGCGCACCCGCGCTGGCGCCGGTGCTTCGATGATCGGCTCCTGCCAAACCGTGCCGGTAAAGCTATCGGCCGGCCCGCGGCGCGTCGGCCGCGAACCGCAGCTATAGATGTCCATGATGTTGTTCTCCCTTGCGATGCGGCTGGCGCGATCCGATGGCCCGCCGCTCAACTCATAGCCTAGTCATAAGTTAGTGGAAATTCCGCCCGAGGCCCCGCTCCATGAATGAGGACTAGGGGCTGGCGAACTCAACGCTTTCGGCTAGCAAATATTTTTTCTTCTTCACTCACGCCCGCGAGATCGTCTGTCTTGACGTCAGACATTCCTTCATTCCGCGTCCGCTCGTAAGCGTCGGCCAATTGCCGCGGCGATAGTTTGACCATCGCGGCCGCTTTATCGGCGCGCCACCAGGTCCAAATGAGGCGGCCGAGCATGAACAGCAACGCGACCTGAAGCAGCAAACCGAGCATTGATGGAAAGCTGCTCAACTCGCCGATCATCCCGTGGCCAAACAGTAGACCGAATACGCCGGCACCCAAAAATCCGGCAGCGAAGCCGCCGATCAAGCCCGGGCGGCTGAACAAGCCGCCCAACGAGCCGACGGGATAGGCCGGCTGAGCGGCGCAGGGAGAATCGTCGGCGCCCGCGTCGATCGCCGCCAAATGGCTTGAGCCGATCGCACTCTCGGCGGTGGCGAGTGGGATCCTGCCGGCCAGACGCGCGTCGGCCTCCTCGGCCGACACCAAGAATGCGAACGCGAGAATTGCAAATGTGACAAACGCGTGAAGGCAGCGCGCGCGCGGCAATGTCCCGGTCCGCTTTGCGGCAAGTTCGTGCACGGCTTCGCCCTCTGGCCTGCACCGAGCGCAACCTCGCGCCGGCATTGCGCTTATCTACGCCGACCGACACTCGCCCGGTCTGTCGCAAAGCGTCGCATGCGCGCATGCCGCATGCCGCGGCTGAAAATCATGGATCGATCACGCCGCGAGCGTTTCTTTCACGGCATTGACCAGCTGCTTGAGCGTAAATGGTTTTGCCAAGAATACGAATTGTTCCCCATCCGCAGGAAAATGCTTTTGGAATGCGTCCTCGGCATAGCCCGAAACGAAAATGATCTTCAGGGCAGGATTGCGGCGGCGCAATTCGCGCAGCAGCGTCGGTCCATCCATTTCCGGCATGACCACGTCTGAGACGACTAAATCCACCTCACCGTCGGACTTTTCCAGCATCGCGATCGCCTCAACGCCGTTTCCGGCCTCGAGCACGGTGTAGCCGCGCGATGCGAGGCCGCGCGCGTTAAGCTGGCGTAAGCCGTCTTCGTCCTCGACCAGAAGGATAGTCCCCTGGCCGGTGAGATCGGAGCTGCCCGGCCATTTACGATCGCCCAATGCAGCCGCCCCGCCAAAGGAGGACGCTTCGGCCGCGCGCTCCTGCTCTGCCGCGACGTCTTGCGCGCTCGCGACATGGCGCGGCAGGAAGATGCGAAACACCGTGCCTTTTTGTTCAACTGAATCGACGTAAACGAAACCGCCGGTTTGTTTGATAATCCCGTACACGGTCGAAAGCCCGAGCCCGGTGCCTTTGCCGATTTCTTTGGTCGAGAAGAACGGCTCAAAAATCTTGTCAATGATGTTGGACGCAATGCCCATGCCGGTATCGGCAACCTCTATCAGCACGTAATCGGCGGCCGGCATTCCCTTGGCGTTGAAACTTCCGCATTCCTGCGCCGTCACGTTCGTGGTGCGAACGGTCAACCTGCCGCCGTTCGGCATCGCATCGCGCGCATTCACGGCCAGATTCACGATGACTTGTTCGAATTGCGAAATATCGACCTTCACCGCCCATAGATCGCGGCCATGCACCACGTCGAGCGTGACCTTTTCCCCGATCAGCCGCCGCAACAGCATGGTGAGGTCGCTCAAAACCTCGCCGATATCGAGCACCTGCGGCCGCAGAGTCTGTTTGCGCGAGAACGCTAAGAGATGGCGTACCAAGCTGGCGGCGCGGTTGGCGTTCTGTTTTATCTGCATGATGTCGCCGAACGACGGATCGGTCGGCTTGTGCGCATTGAGGAGGAAATC
>DASZCJ010000509.1:0-13417 GCA_035943155.1 Xanthobacteraceae bacterium
ATCCAGCCCAGCCCCGCGATCACATAATACGCGACCGATAGGAAGGCGTTGTCGCGGATCGCCGGGAACTGCGCGACGGCCATCGCTAACAGCGCCCAGGCCAGCACCAATACAAATAAAGCAAATGCACCGATCAGGTTGCGCACGCGCATCGGCATGGGCCAAAAAATGGCACGATAATTTCACGTGTTGCGAGGGCAGGGCGCAGCACTATATGGTCCTCGCGTCAGCGACAAGATATGACGACAACTATTCAAGTGTCTCATCGGCGAGAATTGGATAATGCGCGCCCGATACGGCTATGGCTTTACGTCGTCGCCGCGCTTGTCTTCGCCATGGTCTTGGTCGGCGGCGCAACGCGTTTGACGGAATCCGGCCTGTCCATCACCGAATGGCAGCCTTTGATGGGTGTCGTGCCGCCGCTGAACGACGCGCAATGGCACGCAGAATTTGAAAAGTATCAGGCCATTCCGCAGTACCGACAACATAACTCCGGTATGAGCCTTGCCGCCTTCCAGACGATCTATTGGTGGGAATGGACACACCGGCTCATCGGACGCGCAATCGGCTTTGCGTTCGCGCTACCCTTCGCGTGGTTCCTGTGGCGCGGCTGGATTCCGCTACGCAAGCGGCCAGTACTATGGGTGATCTTAGGACTCGGTGCGCTGCAGGGTGTGATTGGCTGGTGGATGGTCGCCTCCGGCTTGGCCGATCGCGTCGAAGTGTCCCAGTATCGCTTGGCGGCGCATCTCGTTCTTGCCTGTCTGATCTACGCGGCCGTTCTCTGGACGGCATCTCGGTGGGAGGATGAGGGGCCTTCGCTGAGCCTCGCACACGCCACCAGAACCGACCGGTGGATATTCGTCCGGTGCGGCGCCGTTGGAGTGCTGGTGCTGGTGTTGCTGCAGATTTATCTGGGCGCTTTAGTCGCGGGGCTGCGCGCCGGATATGCATACAACACCTGGCCGCTCATCGACGGCGCTCTGGTGCCGCAGGGCGCGCGGCTGTTCTTCGACGTGCCGTTCTGGCACAATTTTTTTGAAAATCCATTGACGGTGCAATTTGACCATCGGATTCTAGGCTATACGATCTGGTTGTTCGCCCTATTTCATCTGTTCAATGTGGCAAGCATGACGAAAGCAGGTCCCTTGCTGACCGGCGCGGCGTTTCTTGCAATAGCAGTGACCGTGCAAGCGGCGCTCGGTATCTGGACTCTGTTGGCCGTCGTGCCACTGCCGCTCGCGATGATGCATCAGGCGATGGCTATGGTGACATTAACATTCGCGGTCATTCACGCAGCGCGCGTGACGCCGCAACATGCGATGTCGGCGCTAGCGTCCCAGCCATAGGCGTAATTCAGGGCTTTCAATTCAGCGCGTCGTCTGACCCGACCGATCGAATTGGCTGCCCTCTACGCCGCGGCCAGTGCCTGGTCGAGATCGGCGATAAGGTCGTCTTTGTCCTCGATACCGATCGACAATCGCACGACGTCTGGCCCGGCGCCGGCCTGGATCTTTTGCGCGTCCGTCAGCTGGCGATGCGTCGTCGAGGCCGGATGGATAATCAAGGAGCGGGTATCGCCGATATTGGCCAAGTGCGAGAATAATTGGACATTGGTGACCAAATTGACGCCAGCGTCATAACCCGCCTTCAGGCCGAAAGTGAAAACCGCGCCGGCGCCGAGCGGACAGTACTTTTTGGCGAGGTTGTGATAGCGGTCGCCCGGCAGTCCCGGATAGCTGACCCAGGCGACTTTGGGATGCGCCGCAATCCATTCAGCGACAGCTTGCGTATTCTCGCAGTGCTTCTGCATGCGCAAAGGCAGAGTCTCGATCCCGGTCAGAATGAGAAAGGCATTGAACGGCGAAATGGATGGTCCAATGTCGCGCAAGGCGAGCATTCGGCAGGCCATCGCAAAGCCGAAATTGCCAAACGTTTCGTGCATCACCACGCCGTGATATTCGGGGCGCGGCTCGCACAGCATGGGATAGCGCCGTTCACGCGACCAGTTGAACGTGCCGCCATCGACGATCATGCCGCCCATCGAATTGCCATGCCCGCCGAGAAATTTCGTGAGCGAATGCACAACGATGTCGGCGCCGTGGTCGATCGGTTTGCACAGATAGGGCGTGGCCAGCGTGTTATCGACGATATAGGGCACCCCCGCGCGACGCGCGATCTGTGCCACGGCCGCCATGTCGGTAATCACGCCGCCAGGATTGGCGATCGATTCCGTAAAGATCGCCTTGGTCTTCGGACTGATCGCCTTTTCGAATGACGAAATGTCGTCAGGATCGGCCCATACCACGTTCCAATTGAAATTTTTGAATGCATGGTTGAACTGATTGATCGAGCCGCCATAGAGTTTCTTCGAGGCAACGAACTCATCGCCCGGCTGCAGCAGACAATGGAAGACCAAGACTTGTGCGGCATGGCCCGACGCCGTCGCCAGACCCGCTGTGCCGCCTTCGAGCGCCGCAACGCGCTCCTCGAGCACCGCGGTGGTGGGATTACCAATCCGCGTATAAATGTTGCCGAAGGTTTGTAGTCCGAAGAGCGAAGCGGCGTGGTCGACGCTCTCAAATACATAAGAGGTCGTCTGATAGATCGGGGTGGCGCGGGCGCCGGTGGTCGGATCGGGCTGGGCGCCGGCGTGAACGGCAAGCGTGGCAAAGCCGGGGATGCGTTCGTTCATCGTGTCTTCCTTTAGCCCGATCCTGATTGGAAATAGCGAAGATGGACCGGGCCGGTTTATAGGACCGGTCTACGCCGTCAAGGCGCGGTCATTGGCTTGTGTTAATGCGATTGCGTTATTGATCGCTTTATCGATCGCTGTCCTGGCGTTGCACCCGGTCGGCTGCTGCGGTTGCCCCGCCGGGGGCGCTGCTGCGATTAAGCGACAGGCGTTGCAGGCCCCCCATTGGCGACCGCTTTGCGCTCAGCGTGCGGGTGTTGACACCGATCCAAGCAATTTCCGACGACAGGCGGCCATATTCAATTTTTGGGCAGCGATTCATGACCACCTTCATTCCGTTCGCTTCGGCGAGCGCCGCCGCTTCGTCGTTGTGCACACCCAACTGCATCCAAATCACCTGCGGGTGCGGCTTGAGCAATAAAGCTTCCTGCACAATCGCCAGCGCATGTTTGGAAGCACGAAAAATGTCGACCATATCGATCGGTTCGGGAATGTCGCTTAATCGGGCGTAGATTTTCTGCCCAAGCATCGTTCCTCCGGCATGGCCGGGATTGACCGGAATCATGCGGTAGCCGCGCTCAAGCAGATATTTGAAGGCGAAATAGCTTGGCCGATTATCCTTCTCCGAAGCGCCGACCATCGCGATCGTCTTCACGGTATTGAGAACGCCGCGAATATAGCCGTCGGAATAAGCATCATGGTTCATCGTCAACGCTCGGTCTTTCTTAACGGTCTTGCCATTTCGCGTCGCGTTTTTCGATGAAGGCGCTGATGCCTTCCTCTGCGTCGCGCGCCAGCATGTTCTCGACCATCACTTGGGAAGCATAGTCGTAAGCCTCGGCCAATGGCATTTCAGCCTGCCGGTAGAACGCTTCCTTGCCGATCTTGACGGTGAGCGTGGATTTGCCGGCGATTTTTGCTGCGAGCTTGAGTGCTGCCGCGCGTTCTTCGCCAGCCGGTACGACCTCATTGATCAAACCGATGCGCGCCGCGTCCTCGGCGGAGATCAAATCGCCGGTCAGTAGCATCTGCATTGCATGTTTGCGCGAAACATTCCGGGACAGGGCGACCATTGGCGTCGAACAGAACAAGCCGATATTGACCCCTGGCGTCGCGAACTTCGCCGCGTGCGAGGCGATCGCTAAATCGCAACTAGCGACCAGCTGACATCCGGCCGCCGTTGCCGTCGCATGGACGGCGGCGATCACCGGCTGCGGCAGCGTCACGACTTGCTGCATGACCCGACTGCACAAGCTCATAATGTGCTTGAAATAGGTCCGGCCACGATCCTCGGCCGAGCGATGCGCGTTGAGCTCCTTGAGGTCGTGTCCGGCGGAGAAGGCGGGGCCGTTGGCGGCGATCACCACCGCGCGCACCGTTCGGTCATGGGCGATGGCCGAGAGCGCGTCGCTAAGGGCCTCCAACAGCGCTTCGGATAGACTATTGCGGGCTTGCGGGCGGTTCAGCGTAAAAATGGCAATGCCGTCCTCGTCCTCGCGAAGCAGAATGAGCGACGAGGGGGTGGGGCTTGCGGCGGCGGTAGCACGGGCGCTCATGGTCTAGCTCTTAGCTTTTAGCTCTTGCCTATCAAAAAAGGACATGCAGCCATGGTCGATTACGGAAAAATGGCCGATCCCGGAAAAGCTGACGCAATATCGACCGGTGCGATAGAGATGGCGGCGCCCGCGATAACCCGCAAGGAGCTACTCGACCGGCTCTCCGTCGAATTCCCTGAGGCATCGCATGCCGTGGGAGATTACGACATCGAGGAACTATGGCGCGGCGGCTGCCGGTTGCGGCAGCGCTACGATAAGCGCGCCTTGCGGCCCGGCGGCACGCATGCCGGCGCTACGATGATGGCACTGGGCGATTTTGCGACCTATATCGCGGTGCTCTCGGCAATCGGTTGGGTGCCGCTCGCAGTTACCACCAATCTAACGATCAATTTCCTGACGAAACCGCCGGCACGCGACCTTGTGGCGGAAGCGCGCTTGCTCAAGCTCGGCAGACAGCTTGCGGTCGGCGAAGTCTCCATTCGGGCCGACGGCGATGCCGAGCTGGTCGCGCACGTGACTTCAACCTATTCAATCCCGCCTTCGGCGGTAAAATAATACCATTAGCGCAAGATACTGAGAAACAATGGCATTATCGGCGCAGTTGACGCCGCGCGTGCCTCGGCTTAAAAGCCGCTCGCCGCTGCGAACTCGCGCGTCTCTAGATGGATACAATCATGACAACCTATTCGGCAAAGCCTGCCGAGGTCGAAAAGAAGTGGGTGATGATCGATGCTGACGGTCTTGTCGTCGGCAGATTAGCTTCGCTGGTCGCTTTGCGGCTGCGCGGCAAGCACAAGCCCACTTTTACGCCGCACGTCGACTGCGGCGACAATGTCATCGTGATCAATGCGTCGAAGGTGGTGCTCACCGGACGCAAGGTGCAGCAGAAAATCTATTACAAACACACCGGGTTTATCGGCGGGATCAAGGAACGCACGGCCAAATCAATTCTCACCGGCCGCTTTCCCGAGCGGATCGTCGAGAAGGCGGTCGAGCGCATGCTGCCGCGCGGCCCGCTCGGCCGCCGCCAGCTTGGCAACCTGCGCGTTTATCCCAATGCTGAGCACCCACACCAAGCGCAACAGCCGGAAACGATCGATATCGCCGCGATGAACCGCAAGAATAAGAGGACTGCTTAATGGCCGAGACGATCCAGACACTCGAAGAGCTGTCTTCGCTTAAGCCCGCGGCGGTGCCGCAGCCGCCGCAATACGTTCAGAAGCTCGACAAGCAGGGCCGCGCCTATGCCACCGGTAAACGCAAGGACGCGGTGGCGCGGGTCTGGATCGAGATGGGCGGCGGCAAGATCGTTATCAATGAACGGCCGGTGGAAACCTATTTCGCACGTCCGGTTCTGCGCATGATGATTCAGCAGCCGCTTGTTGCCTCAAATCGTCAAGGTCAATACGACGTTGTGTGCACCGTGTCCGGCGGCGGCCTGTCCGGTCAGGCGGGCGCCGTACGTCATGGTCTCTCCAAAGCGCTGTTGCGCTATGAGCCGGACCTGCGCCCCGTGCTCAAGCGCGGTGGCTTCCTCACCCGCGATCCGCGCGTCGTCGAGCGCAAGAAATACGGCCGCGCCAAAGCCCGCCGCAGCTTCCAGTTCTCGAAGCGGTAAACGCGAAGGCGTTTCGCCGAGAAATCCGAGCGGCCGAACAGGGCCGGCTTCGCCATGCCGAAGAAGCCGCGGGGCTAGAGCGCTTCAGATCGAATCGGTTTGAGCGCTCTAGCATTTTGGTAGAGCATGATCTTTTCGGACCTGCCTTTGCCCGCCGAAGCATCGAACGAAAGGACAACCCGGTGCCTGGGCTTCGCGCAGGTGGGAAACCAGTTTCCACTTTTCCGGATCATGCTCTAGAAAAACGCCATTGTGCGGATTTCGATGCTCTCGCGCGGCCGCGCCTGCGGCGGCGTAGTCGGATCCTCAAACGCAGTATGCGCAGTCCAGCGCGCGCGGCCGTCCTTCATCGAATCAAACACCTTGAATACGTAGGCCTCCTCGCGCTGCATGCGCGGAAACCAGTACCATTTGTGGGCCGGATTATACCTGATCGCATAGGTCTGGCCGATGCGGCCAGGCGCGCGCCGCTCCGAGACAATCATGTCGGCCGGCGACAGCGTTTGCGCGTCCGCCATGGCAAGCGGATACGTCTCGACCGGATGGCGGATCGGCCGCCACACCTGGATGAACGCGAAACGCCGCTGCAATAAGTCTTCGGCTTCGTCGGGAAGGATGTCGCGCACGCGCTGCGGCGCCGACCATTCCGTGTAGTCGTTGTGAACGCGGCGAACGACCTCCCTGATCTTTTTCGACGCCCGCAATTCGTCGTCGGCGGTGCGAAGCGTGTGGTCGAAAACCACGACGCGCTTGGCGCCGCTCTCGGTTTTGATCAGCGCCTCCATTTCCGGATAATAGACTCGGCGAATTTCATCCTCGTCGTAGAATTCCTTGACCTTGGTGTCGTGGCGCAGGAAGCGAAAGCCGTGCCGCTCCAACACGAAATTCTTCTCATGGGCGCGGCCGTTGTAAATGGTCACGCGCCGCGGATCGGGAGTACCGCCGCTGCGCACGTCCTGTCCGCCGGGCCCGGCGACGATGGTGAAAACCTTGCTGCCGTCATCGACGATATAATTCAGCGTGGCCTCAATTTGGTCAGGCGCGACGTCGAGCGTTACGGTCTGGGCTGTAGCTTGCGCCATGGCGAAACTCCTTATGTCGGCTCAATTTAGGCATCCAGACCGCTCAAGTGAAGCGCAGCAACAGCAGGTCAAATGGAAAAAATTCAAACCTGCTGATGCGAAGTATTGCAGCCAACTTACAGCTCTGTTTAAGCAAAGGAAAAGGGCGCCAGTGGCGCCCTTTAAGTTTGCCTCGCTACGGCAATGCCGGAAGGAATTTACGCCGAGTAATACATCTCGAACTCGACCGGATGTGGCGTGTGCTCGAAGCGAATGATCTCGCTCATCTTCAGCTCGATATAGCTGTCGATGAAATCGTCGTCGAAGACGCCGCCCGCTTTGAGGAAGTCACGGTCCTTGTCCAAATTGCCGAGCGCTTCGCGCAGGCTGCCGCACACCGTCGGGATCTTTTTCAGTTCTTTCGGCGGCAGATCATAAAGATCCTTGTCGGTCGGCTCGCCGGGATTGAGCTTGTTCTTGATGCCGTCGAGCCCAGCCAACAGCATCGCAGCAAAGCCGAGATAAGGATTGCAAAGCGGATCGGGATAGCGCACCTCGACCCGCTTGCCTTTCGGCGACGACGCCAGCGGAATGCGGCATGAGGCCGAACGGTTGCGCACCGAATAGGCCAGCAGCACCGGCGCCTCGAATCCGGGAACGAGCCGCTTGTAGGAGTTCGTCGTCGGATTGGTAAAAGCATTGATGGCGCGAGCGTGCTTCAAAATGCCGGCGATGTATTGCAGGCATGTATCGGAAAGGTCGGCATATTTGTTGCCGGCGAACAGCGGCTTGTCGCCTTTCCAGATCGATTGGTGGCAGTGCATGCCCGAACCGTTGTCGCCGTAGATCGGCTTCGGCATGAAAGTCGCGGTCTTGCCGTAGACCTGCGCCACCTGCTGGATGCAGTATTTATAGATCTGCATCTGGTCGGCCATTCGCACCATCGGCGCGAATTTCATGCCGAGTTCGTGCTGCGCCGAACCGACTTCGTGGTGGTGTTTCTCGACCTTCACGCCCATGCGCGCCATGGCGGCGAGCATTTCCGAGCGCATGTCCTGCGCCGTATCGAGCGGCGGCACCGGGAAATAGCCTTTCTTGAAACCGATGTGATGGCCGAGATTGCCGCCTTCGTATTCGGTATCGGAATTGGTCGGAAACTCGACAGAGTCGACGCGATATCCGACGTTGTAGGGGGTGGCGGAAAATTTCACGTCATCGAAGATGAAGAATTCGGCTTCCGGTCCGAAAAATACGGTGTCGCCGATGCCCATCGATTTAACCAAGCCGGCCGCTTTCTTGCAGATCGAACGCGGATCGCGGTTGTAAGGCTCTCCAGTCAATGGTTCGAGCGTGTCGCAAACCAGGACGAGCGTTGTCTCCGCAAAAAATGGATCGATGCAGGCGCTTTCCGGATCGGGCATCAGCTGCATGTCCGACTCGTGGATCGCCTTCCAGCCGGAGATGGAGGAGCCGTCGAACATGATGCCTTCGGCAAAGGTGTCTTCGTCGACCGTCGTGATGTCGCTGGTGACGTGCTGCCATTTGCCGCGCGGATCGGTGAATCGAAAATCGACGTATTTCACGTCGTTGTCTTTGATCATCTTCATGACATTCTTAGGCGTCGTCATGTTATGCGTACCCTTTCGTCGTGCTGTTTGGATGCCTCACCGTACTGGCTCATTCCCGCTTACCGACAGGCGGCGCAAGCAGTGGGACCAGCAATTCAGATGGCGTCGAGCCCGGACTCCCCTGTCCTGATCCGGATCGCTTCTTCGATGTTTGAGACGAAGATCTTGCCGTCGCCGATCCGCCCGGTCTGAGCGGCGCGCCGGATCGCCTCGATGGCTTTTTCAACCATGTCGTCACCGAGCACAATCTCGATTTTCACTTTCGGCAAAAAATCGACCACATACTCCGCCCCCCGGTAGAGTTCGGTGTGGCCCTTCTGTCGACCGAATCCCTTGGCTTCGGTGACCGTGATGCCTTGCAGACCGACTTCCTGCAGCGCCTCCTTCACCTCATCGAGCTTGAACGGTTTGATGATCGCCTCGATTTTTTTCATCGCGTCCCATCTCCCGGCTCCCGCGCGAGCAGAATCCGCCCCGGAACCGACCCTTGGTTAGCAGGTCCCGTGCCAATGCCCCATGTGCCAAAAATTCTCATTGCGATCAGAAGGTTGTTGCGGGAATGACCGATTGCTGCGGCTTCGCGGAACCGAGCTTAGCCGATAAAGTAGGCAGTCTGCCCAGAAAGTTGTCAACGTCTGGCCGGCCAATAGCGCGTTGTGCCGCGTTCGCGCAATCAGACGTTCGGATATTGTGCCCGTGAAATGATCGAGATCCTCGCCAATGCCGAAATGGCCGAAGCTGATCGGCTAACCATAGCAGGCGGTGTTGCCGGCCTAGCTTTGATGGAAAATGCCGGCAACGCGGTCGCTGAGGCCGTTGCCGCAAGGCTGTCTGTCGGCAGTCGGGTCGCCGTCCTCGCCGGGCCGGGGAACAATGGTGGCGACGGTTTTGTCGCCGCCAAGCAGCTCGCGAAAAGAGGCTATGCGGTGACCATTCTGCTGGTCGGCGCGGTGGAGAAGTTGAAGGGCGACGCCGCGGCTTCGGCAAAGGCGTGGAATGGGCCGATCGCTTCGGGGGCGCCCGCAGCGCTTGCGGGCGCCGACATCGTCGTCGATGCGCTGTTTGGCGCCGGCCTCGACCGGCCAGTCGATGGGGTCGCGCGGGCGATGATTGAGGCCGTCAATGCGCAAGGAGCGCCGGTGGTCGCCGTGGACCTGCCGAGCGGCATCAATGGCAATTCCGGCGCTGTGATGGGCGCTGCCGTCAGGGCCGCACAGACGGTGACGTTCTTTCGCAAGAAGCCGGGCCATCTCCTGATGCCGGGCCGCGCCTATTGTGGGCCGACGTTGGTTGTCCCGATCGGCATCCCCGACACCGTGCTGAGGCACATCGCCCCACGCACGTTCGAGAATGTTCCCGAACTGTGGCGCAGAAGATTTCCAGTGCCCCGTCCGGAGGGCCACAAATACCATCGCGGGCATGCAGTGGTCGTCTCGGGCCCATCGTGGTCGACCGGCGCGGCGCGGCTCGCCGCACGCGGCGCGCTGCGGGCCGGCGCGGGGCTCGTTACCATTGCGAGCCCGCGCGAGGCGCTCGCCATCAACGCCGCCGCGAATCTCGCGATTATGGTGCGGCCGGTGGATGGCGCTGCGGAACTTACGCGGTTCCTCGCCGACTCGCGTTTGAACGCGCTCGCACTCGGTCCGGGTCTCGGCGTTGGCGAGCAAACCTGCGAACTCGTTTTGGCGGCGCTCGCCGGCGAGCGTGCGGTGGTGCTCGACGCCGATGCGATCACCAGCTTTGAAGCGCCGCAACGGCTCGCTGGAGCACTCAAGGCAAGACGCGACAAGCCCACGGTGCTCACACCCCACGAGGGTGAATTTTCTCGGTATTTTTATGGGTTGGACGAACAAACTAAAGTCGGGTCGAAACTCGACAGGGCACGCCACGGGTCGAACCTGACTGGCGCGGTGGTTTTGCTCAAAGGCGCCGATACGGTTGTGGCGGCGCCGGACGGCCGCGCCTCAATCGCGGCCAATGCACCCGCCTATTTGGCGACTGCCGGCGCCGGCGACGTGTTGACCGGAATAGTGATGGGCTTATTGGCGCAGGGCATGCCGGCTTTCGAGGCGGCATCGGCGGCGGTTTGGCTTCATGGCGAGGCCGCCCGCGCGTTCGGCACAGGATTAATCGCCGAGGACATCCCGGAAATGCTGCCCAGGGCGTATCGCGCCTTCCTCGGCTAGGCCTACCTCGATTGGCTATTTTATAGTGGCCGGTGCGTCCTAGATGATATAAGCGCGCCGGTTCGCCCTACGCGTCGCGGGCGTGGCGGAATTGGTAGACGCGCGGGACTTAGAATCCCGTGACGAAAGTCGTGGGGGTTCGAGTCCCTCCGCCCGCACCAACTCGGGCGGTTTCTCCAGGACTTGGCGATTTAGACTTGGCGATTTGGCGAGGCCCGAACTTGGCGAGATTTGCCGAAAACGCGATACATTTTGGTCCGAATGGCCCGTGAAGAGTAGTGCCGATGCAAGTAACTGAAACTGCCGCCGCTGGTCTCAAGCGCGAATATCGCGTCGTTGTTCCAGCCACCGATCTTGAAGCCAAGGTCAATGCCCGGCTCGATGATCTCAAAGGGCGCGTGCAGCTCAGGGGTTTTCGGCCGGGCAAGGTGCCAGTCGCTCATCTCAAGCGCCTCTATGGCAAATCGGCGATGGCCGAGGTGATCGAAGCTGCGGTCCGCGAGGCCAATTCGCAGATCGTCACCGAACGGGGATTTAAACTTGCGACCGAGCCCAAAATCGTTCTGCCGCCGGAAGAAGGGACCGTCGAGGGCATCATCGCTGGAAAGGCCGATCTCGCTTACACCGTCGAAATGGAGATCGTGCCGCCGATCGCTCTGACCGATTTCAAGACCATCAAGCTCGATCGGCTCACCGCTCCAGTCGAGGATGCCGAGGTCGATAAGGCCTTGCAGACTGTCGCCGAGCAGAGCCGTCCGTTCAACGACAGTGCCGATGCGCCGGCGGGACAGGGCGACCGCATCACCCTTTCCTTTCAGGGCACGATCGATGGCGCGCCGTTTGAGGGCGGTTCAGGCGATGACGTGGCTCTGGTGCTTGGCGCCGGTCAGTTCATTCCCGGCTTTGAGGAGCAGCTGCTCGGCATTAAAGCCGGCGAGAGCCGCACCGTGAATGTCAAATTTCACGAGAATTACCGGGTGTCCGCGCTTGCGGGCAAAGACGCGGTTTTCTCAGTCAGCGTGAAGAAGGTCGAAGCGCCGGGCTCGGTCTCGGTCACTATCGACGACGATTTTGCCAAAACGCTCGGGCTGGAATCGTTGGCAAAGCTTCGCGACGCGGTGCGCGAACGTACCGAGCGCGAGCATGCTGCGGCTTCACGCCAGAAGATCAAGCGCGCGCTACTTGATCAGCTCGATGTTCGGCACAAATTCGAGCCGCCGCCGACGCTGGTTGAGGAAGAATTCAGCAACGTCTGGTCTACGATCGAGAACGACCTAAAGCAGCAAGGCCGCACGTTCGCGGACGAGGGAACCGACGAGGAAAAGGCCCGGCAGGAATATCGCGCCATCGCAGAACGCCGGGTGCGGCTTGGCCTGGTTCTCGCGGAGATCGGCGAGAAAAACGGTATAAAGGTTACGGATGAACAGCTGACCCAGGCAATCGTCGCTCAGGCCAGAATGATGCCCGGTCAGGAACAGCAGGTATGGGATTATTACCGCAACAATCCGGGTGCTCTGGCCGCCGTACGGGCGCCACTGTTCGAGGACAAAGTGGTCGACTTCCTCCTTGAATTGGCCGATGTCACCGAAAAGCAGGTTTCGCGGGAGGAGCTCTTCAAGGAAGAGGAAGCTGGAGGCGAGGCCGGCGCGGACGCTTAGGCTGGATTAGGGGTACGTCTTGCCACAGCGATTTCTGCGCATATCTGCGAAGGCGGAAAGGCTATATACCGTCAAACAATACTCGGCGCGGCTTCGACAAACCGCCCCGACTCAAGTCACATGACCTAGCTGGCTGACCCATCAGGCCCGCTTTGGACCAACTGGCCACGTCGCGTGACCAAACTTAGATCAGTTATTCAGGTGAGCCATGCGCGATCCTAAAGAAACCTACATGAACTATCTGGTGCCGATGGTGGTCGAACAGACCAACCGGGGGGAGCGGGCCTACGACATCTATTCGCGGCTGCTCAAAGAGCGAATCATTTTCATCACCGGTCCGGTCGAGGACGGGATGGCCTCGCTGATAGTCGCTCAGCTCCTGTTCCTCGAAGCTGAGAATCCGAAAAAAGAAATTTCCATGTACATCAATTCGCCGGGCGGGGTGGTGACCTCGGGGTTGGCGGTCTACGACACGATGCAGTTCATCCGTCCCGCGGTTTCGACGCTGTGCACCGGCCAGGCTGCGTCAATGGGCTCGCTCTTGCTTGCCGCGGGCGCCAAGGACCTGCGTTTTGCGCTCCCCAACGCCCGGATCATGGTGCATCAGCCATCCGGTGGGTTCCAAGGCCAGGCCACGGACATCATGTTGCACGCCCAAGAGATTTTGAACCTGAAGCGACGGCTCAATGAAATCTACGTCAAACATACCGGTCAGCCGCTCAAGAAGATCGAGGACGCCTTGGAACGGGACATGTTTCTTACCGCGGACATGGCCAAGGAGTTCGGTCTGATCGACAAGGTCATCGAGAGGCGGCCCGAGGAACCGAGTCTCAAAGAACCCAGCCTCAAATCGGAGCCGATCCTCAAGGGGGTCAGCTAGCCGCAGGCAGCGCCTCGAAACGGACTGATTCGGCCGCTGCAGGTGTTAGTTCCTGAGCCGGGTCAAGCGTTTTCTCGGTCCTGTGATCCAGAAACCACAGCGGTGCAAAGTCGCGTTATCGTTAATGGATTCTTG
>DASZCJ010000510.1:0-5183 GCA_035943155.1 Xanthobacteraceae bacterium
TGACGCCAGGACGCTGCGCGTGATCGCGGAAGCGCAGGGCTCGATCAGCGCGACCATCAGCAAGGTTCCGGACTTGTGACTCGATCTGCTCCCTCGCCCCGCTCTTGCGGGGAGAGGGCTGGGGTGAGGGGCTGCATCCGCAAGCACAGAGCACGCGGAGAGTCCCCTCACCCGGCGCTCTGCGCCGACCTCTCCCCGCGAGCGGGGAGAGGTGAAACCAGCGCTACTTCGCCACTGCTGCCTTAATGGGATCCTTGATGTTCGGGAAGGTGGCGAATTCGACGTTATAGAGTTCGCCGTTCTTTTTCTCGACCTTGCGGATGTAGACGTTCTGCACGATGTCGCGGGTATCGGCATCAATCGAGACCGGGCCGCGCGGGCTCTCCCAGGCCATGCCCTTGGCGGCCGCAATCAGCGAATCGCCATCGGTCTTGCCGGCCTTGTTCAGCGCCTCGTAGATCAGGTGCATGCCGTCATAGGCCGACACCGCCATGAAGTTCGGCCGCATGCCGTTGTTGGCCGCTTTGAAAGCGGCGACGAACGCTTTATTGGCCGGCGAATCGTGATCGGCGGAATAAAAATGCGCGGTGATCGTGCCGACCACCGCGTCGTCCATGCCATTGAGCAGATCGTCGTCGGTGACATCGCCCGGGCCGATGATCTTGATGCCGGCTTTGTCGAGCCCGCGTTCGACGAATTGTTTGACGAAGATGCCGCCCTGTCCGGACGGAACGAACACGAAGATCGCGTCCGGCTTCTGGTCGGCCGCGCGCTGCAGGAACGGCGCGAAATCGGGATTCGCCAGCGGAAAGCGAATGCTGTCGAGCACTTGACCGCCCTTCTTGGTGAATTCGTCCTTGAACGACTTCTCGGCATCGGCGCCGGGCGCGTAGTCCGACACCATGCTCACGACTTTCTTGATGCCATTCTGCGCCGCCCAATCCGCCATCGGCACGGTGGATTGCGCCAATGTGAAGCTGGTGCGCGCGATGTACGGCGATTTCTCGGTGATGATCGAGGTGCCAGCGGCGGTGACGATCTCCGGCGTCTTGCCCTCGCTGGCGAGCGGCGCGACCGCAAGTGCGGCCGGCGTAACGCCGAAGCCGGCGAGGAAGGTCACTTTGTCGTTGACGATAAGGTCCTGCGCGATCCGCTTGGTGTTGTCCGGCACGGCGCCGTCGTCCTTGACGATCAGCACGACTTTTTTGCCGGCAACGGTGTCGCCGTGCTCCGCCATGTAGAGCTTGGCGGCCGCGGCCTCTTGCCGACCAGTCGATTGCTGCTGGCCGGTCATCGGCAAGATGAAGCCGATTTTGACGTCTTGCGCCTGGGCGTGGCCGACGATCCCCAGTGCCGCGGTGGCAGCGTACATCGTACCGAGAAAGAACCAACGCCGCATTGTTTCCTCCCTCGATCCAGCCGGCTCTAAGCGGCATACCAACACCACACGCCCGCCTTGTCCAGGCGGCGGCCTGCTTCATCGTGTCGGATTTACGCGTGCGCCTTGCGCTGCGGATCGACGATCTTTTCCAATCTGCCGAGCACGTACATGCAAGGCAGAAGCTGCGCCAGGCTGGCATTCGGCTCGCGCTTTTGCTTGATCGCCGCGATGAATTCGCGGTCTTCGAGTTCGATGCCGTCCATCGACACGTCGACCTTGGAAAGATCGATCTTGTTGTCCTTGCCGTCGGACAGATCGTCGTAATAGGCCTTATAGGTGCCGTTGTCGCAGATATAGCGGAAGAACGAGCCGAGCGGGCCATCGTTGTTGAACGACAGCGACAGAGTCAGCACCGCGCCCGATGGCGTTTTCGCAACGATCCCCATGTCCATCGCGATATTGAGTTGTGGATGGATCGGGCCCTGCACCGCGTAGCAGTCGGAAATGGTTTCGCCGGCCTGGTATTGAAACAAGTCGATCGTGTGCGCGGCGTGGTGCCAGAGCAGATGATCGGTCCAGCTCCGCGGCTGACCGGCAGCGTTGATGTTCTTGCGGCGAAAGAAATATGTCTGCACGTCCATCTGTTGGATTTTCAACTCGCCGTTCTGGATGCGCTTGTGCACCCATTGATGGCTCGGATTGAAGCGCCGCACGTGCCCACCCATGGCGACGACGCCGGTCTCCTTGGCGATCTTCACCAGCGCCTCGGCGTCCGCAACGCTGTCGGTGACAGGGATCTCGACCAGCACGTGCTTGCCGGCGCGCATGACTTGCTCCCCTTGGCGGAAATGCAGCTTGGTCGGCGTGGTCAGAATGACCGCATCGGCGCGCTTGATGCCTTCGGCAAGCTCGCCGGTGAAATGCGGCACGCCGTATTTTTTGGCGACCTGGGCGGTCGCATCCTGATTGCCGCCAACCAGCGAGGTCACTTCGACCTCAGGAATGCGCTTGAGCGCATCGAGATGCTTTTGTCCGAACGCGCCTTGCCCCGCTACGCAGATTTTCATTGTCAGCCTCGTTAGATCGTTTTGGTTCTGTGTCTTCTAAACGGGATGGCCGGAACAAGTCCGGCCATGACGCATCGCACCGCCGTTCGGTCATTGAGCAAGCATTAAGGGCTATCGCCCATCACGTGCGGATAATAGTGCCGGTCCCATTCATCAGTGCGGAAAAGTACTTTCCCATACGCTATGACATTATCGGTCGGACGATAGGCCTTTGTCGACACTTCGACCTCGCGGGAAGGATCTAAGTGGAAGTGCTCGTTCTTTTCGTTAAGAGCTTGAAGTTCTTTCACGAGTAGATCGCGGCCGGCTTCGTTGAGCCAAATTTCAAGCTCCCCGTTGGCTGCAAGGTTCATTGTGATGCGCGGCTTCACCGGGTCACTCCGCTGAGACAAAGCAACCGCGTCAGCTGCGAATCCCCTCGACCTTCGCCCGCGCCGCGGCGCGTTTGACCTTGCCGGCAGCGCGCTTCGGCTGCGCCGCCAATTTGCGCGCTGTGCCGCGGCCGCGGTTGGCAAGAATAATGTGACCGACGGCGGTATTCGACGCCGGCACGGTGTAGAAGCGATAGACCTCGTCGACTTTGTCGTCGAGCGCGCCGCGCATGATCAGCCACATCACCATTTCGATGCCTTCGGCGCCGGCCTCGCGCATATAATCGATGTGCGGAATCTTGACGAGCTTCTGCGGATTCTTCGAGAGATTGTCGAGGAAGCTCTTATCCCATTTGCTATTGATCAGCCCGGCGCGCGGCCCGGAAATCTGGTGCGACAGCCCGCCGGTTCCGAAGATCACCACTTTGAGGTCCTCGGGATAGGATTCCACCGCTTTGCGGATGGCGCGGCCGAGCATGTAGCAACGATGCCCGGTCGGCGGCGGATACATGACGACATTGACGGCGAGCGGAACGACCGGGCATGGCCATTGCCCGTCCTTCTCGACTTTCCCGAACAACAGATTCATCGGCACCGTCATGCCGTGATCGACCTCCATCTTGTTGCAGATGGTGAGGTCGAATTCATCGAGAATGACCGATTGCGCGATATGCGAGGCAAGCGCCGGATGGCCTTGCACCACCGGCACCGGGCGCGGGCCCCAGCCTTCGTCGGCCGGCGGAAATTCTGCGGCGCAGCCGAGCGCGAAGGTCGGGATCATCTCCACCGAGAACGCCGAGGCGTGATCGTTATAGACAATGATCGCGACGTCGGGCTTGGTTTCGCGCATCCACGCTTGCGATTTCTCGAAGCCAGAGAAGATCCGCTTCCAATACGGCTCCTCGGTCTTGCCGTTGTCGAGCGCCGCGCCGATGGCGGGCACGTGCGATGAACCTATACCTGCGACGATTCTGGCCACGGCTTCACTTCCGTTTCGCTGATCGAGTTTTCGATTTGGGTTTGGCTTTGGACTTAGTTTGGCGCTTGGCGGGTGCGGACTTGCCGCCGCCGGCGCGAAGAAACGTGGAGGGCGCGTTCTTGCCGGAGCGCGAACGGTTGCCTTCGACTGAGCGCCCGCCGGCGAGCATCATCGAGGCATAGTCCTGCTGCGACAAGCCGGTCATCTTGGCGGCGAGTTGCTGGAACGAATGCCCGTCGGTCGCACCGAGCTTGGCGGTGAAATAGATGTTGCCGCCAAGCTCCAGCATGCGGTTGTAATCACGCGTGAGGATGGCGTCGGTCTGGTCCGGCGTCAGATTAAACTTCCTCAGATAGTCCGCTTCGTTGGCCTTGAACGCCTTGCGGTTCTCGTCCTTCATCAATGACATGCAGAACATGTTGATGCCGAAGCCCTGGCGTGATCGTTCGGCGTCGAAGACATAAGTGCCCGGAATATCGTCATAGTCGTGTTGTTCTTTGCGGGCCATTGGCATCTCTCCCACTTAGAGCATGATCCGGAAAAGTGGGAACCGGTTTTCCGAAAAGATCATGCGCGGTCTAGCTCGACATATATAGCGCAGGATCGCTTGGCAACGTAAGCCGTCAACGTGGAGTCGCTTTCATCTGCGTTCTAATTCGGCGGATTCGTGCCCATAAGTTGTATCTCGGATTCCCTAGCCGTTACCGGCTTGCCGCTACGGTCGCGAACACCGAAGATCTTGATGCCCTTGCCCTGCTCGGCCTGCACGACAATCACGGCGACCGGCTGCTGGCCCCTTTTCGTCACATAAGCGTATTGCGGAATGGTGATGTCGAGCGGTTTGCCGAACGGAGCGCCATAGGCCCGCAACACGAAAATCGCGTTGCCGTCGGCGACGTCTTTGGCGGTGGCGGGGCGGCCGGCAATAAATCCGCTCGTCGGCAAGGGCGGCCAGCTTGGCGCCGCGCCTGCGGCTGGTTCTGCTGATGGTACTGGACTCTGCGGCGCCAAACTCTGCTGCGCCAACCCGGGCGTCAGAGCGGCAGCAATCGTCAAACCGACAACGAAACCAACCAGCCGCACGCGCATCGCTAAGCTTTTTGTTTGAGCATGATCTTTTCCGAAAACCGGCTACCACTTTTCGGGATCATGCTCTAACCCCAATAGAGTCGCATCGGATTACCGACCAGCAAGGCCCGTTGCGCCGCCGCCGTGACCGCGACCTTGGGAATGTAATCGACCAGGACGCCGTCGTCCGGTGCTTCCTTCTTCATATTGGGATGCGGCCAATCGGTACCCCAGATCACCCGATCGGAAAAACGCTCGACCAATGCCCGGCCGAACGGCACCACATCGTCATAGGGCGGTCCGGCAAGGCTCATGCG
>DASZCJ010000511.1:0-1550 GCA_035943155.1 Xanthobacteraceae bacterium
TTGATGTCTGCGCAGAACACCCGTGCACCCTCGCGCGCAAAGGCAACCGCCGTTGCCTTGCCGTTGCCCCAGCCCGGCCCGATTGAGCCGGCGCCAACGACGAGCGCGACCTTTCCCTTAAGCCGGTCGACCATTCAGCTGTTCCTTCGACTGGCTGCATCGAGTTCGCGCAGCTCAGTCTTGAGGACTTTCCCGTAATTGTTCTTCGGCAAGGAGCTTACGAACACATAGTCCTTGGGACGCTTGAATCGCGCGATTTTGTTGAGGCATAGCGCATCAAGCTCATTGCGATCCACTTCGCCTACCACGTAAGCGACGACAACCTCGCCCCACTCCGGATCGGGCCTGCCAATCACTGACACCTCGCGGACGAGGGCGTGCTCAAGCAGGACCTCCTCGACCTCGCGCGGATAAATATTGGAGCCGCCAGAAATGATAACGTCCTTCGATCGGTCTTTGAGAGTGAGATAACCTTCGCGGTCGAACGCGCCCACGTCGCCGGTGTGTAGCCATCCACCCTTGAGCGTCGCGGCCGAAGCCTCAGGGTTGTGCCAATAGCCCGGCATGACGACGTCACCGCGGCATAACACCTCGCCAGTCTCGCCGGCGGGTAACGGCCGATCGCCGCCATCGGTTACCATGACCTCGACGCAGGCAAACGGGCGGCCGGCCGAGGCGAGCCGATCAAACCAGTGCGGATGATCACGATCGGCGATCTCTTGCTTCGATAGCGTGGTAATCGTCATAGGGCTTTCGCCCTGGCCGTAAATCTGTGCGAACCGCGGACCGAATCGGTCGATTGCACCACGTGCGTCGGCAGCATACATGGGCGCACCGCCCCAGATGATGGTCCTGATATGATCCGGATTGCATTGCGCCTGGCACGCGACCAGCCGCTTGACCATGGTGGGTGCAGCAAACATTGAGGTGCGCGGCCAGGCTTCGAACAGGCCAAGCACTTCCTCAGCATCAAAGGAACTCGACTCCGGAATCACATGCACGCCAAGCCGAGCAACGTGGGCCATCATGTACAGTCCCGAGCCGTGGCTCATCGGCGCGGCGTGCAGCAGCACATCACCCGGTGCGATTGGGTCGACCTCGGCAGCATAGGCGTAGCTCGCCGCTGCAAGCACACGATGGGTAAGCATCGCGCCCTTCGGTCGGCCGGTGGTGCCGGACGTGTAGAATAGCCAAGCGAGATCATTGCCCTGACAGGGCCAGCTTTTGATCGGGTCGGCAGTAAACAACTCTTCGTACTCGGCGCTGCAGATCGTGATCAGATGCTCAAGCATTGTCGGAGCATGGGTCGCGATCTCGTCGCCCAGTTCGTTCGATGCGAAGCATACGCGGGCGCCGGAATGTTGCAGGATATAGCCGAGCTCGCGACCATGAAGTTTGGCATTAGCGGGCACCGCAGCCAGTCCTGCATGCCAAATGCCGAACATCAACTCCAGATAGTCGGGACAATTCTTTGCGGCGGCAGCCGCCACTCTCCAAAAAGTACTTTAGATACTCGCGTCCGTAATCGTATGTGATCTCCTCTCCCGGCT
>DASZCJ010000512.1:0-3055 GCA_035943155.1 Xanthobacteraceae bacterium
CATTTCAGCAGTCCGCTGCAGCCGCAATGCGTCTATGACGTCGATGTAACGACAGGGGCGCTGACCCTGCGCAAACAGGACCAGGCAAGCCGCTGGTTCGATCCCAGTCACTATGTACTCGATGCGCTCGGCGCAACTGCACCCGACGGTGAGCGTGTTCCGGTCACAATCGTCTACCGCAAGGAGATGCGCCGGGCGGAGGGTAATCCGACGCTGATCGTTGGTTACGGCGCCTACGGTTTGAGCTCGCATGCAACGTTCACGCGATCTGCTTTCAGCTTGATTGACCGCGGCTTCGTCTATGCCATTGCTCATGTGCGGGGCGGACACGAAAAAGGTGAGCGTTGGTACGCCGAAGGCCGCGTGCTCAATAAGCGCAACACGTTCACGGACTTCATTGCGGTGACCGAGATGCTGATCACGAAAGGCTATGCCGATGCGCGAGCCATTTTTGCGCAGGGCGGCAGCGCCGGCGGACTTCTCATGGGCGCAATCGCCAATCTGCGTCCTGATCTTTATGCCGGCATCATCGCCGAAGTACCGTTCGTGGATGTCGTGACCACGATGTCCGACGCCTCGGTCCCGCTCACGACGCTCGAGTACGACGAATGGGGCAATCCAGCGGTGAAGCGAGAATACGACTACATGCTGTCTTATTCACCCTACGATAACGTCGGGCAAAGGAGCTATCCGGCGATGTTTGTGACCGCAGGATTCTACGACAGCCAGGTGAGCTATGCCGAACCCGCCAAATGGGTCGCAAAGTTGCGGGCGAGCAAGACCGATACCCATGACCTCTTGTTCAAGACCGATATGGCCGCTGGGCATACTGGACGCTCAGGGCGCCTGGGTTCGATCGAGCAAGATGCCAAGACGGCGGCGTGGCTCATTGCTCATGCTGGTCGGCGCGTTGACGAGCGTTAGCCCCCGCGCGCTTCGGCCAGGCTCCCTATCGCGACCCCACCGGGGCAGGCGGCACCGGGACTCCGTCGAGATCAGCGTTGGTCGAGCGGCGCGTCTTGCTCACGCGCGACTCTTTGCCGGGTTTTTTGTCCTTGCCAACGTCGGCGGGGCTGTTCGCCTTGTCGGTTTTCTTTGTCGGTGCAGCCGGGCTCAATGCTATCGGTTGGGGCGCAATATCGGGCGTTGCGCTTGCTCCCACGCTTGGGCGCGGCCACGAAAAATCATCGGCGCGGCCAGTAGGTGCTGCCAAAGCGTCGCCACGGCTCAAGACTTTCGCCGCGATCGGGTCGGAGGTCGTATGCGGTGGGTGGTCTCCCGCTCCGAGGAGATCGCCGCCGTGCTCGCCGCCACCGGTGGATAATGGCAAGACCGGACCGACATCGGGCCGCGTATTGGCCGCCGCTCCTGATTTCGGCGCCGACTCTGGCGCCGGCAGCGCCATCGGCGCGACATGGGTCGACATCACTCGCCGCAGTTCGCGGTCGACATAGCTTGCGACCTTCACCGCGCCCGCCTTGGTAAAATGCACGCCATCGGAGGTGCGCAAACGGCGCACTTGCCCTTCAAAGTCCGGGCCCTGGACAGCGTAGCGTCCATCGTCATCGACGAAACCATCCCAGATATCGATGTAGATGATGCCGGCCTTGTCGGCGCGCTCGCGATAAAGCTCATCCAGATAGCCCATATCGCTGGTCGCTTTCGTGCCGCGGACGGCGGGCAGTCCCACCCAGACAATCGGCACGCCTTTGCTCTTGAGCGCGGCGATCATCTCGTCGATGCGCTTGGTATAGAGTGTCGCCCATGGGTCGGTATGAAACTCATACGAGCCGCCCGGCACCGGCCGTTGCGTATCGGCTTGAGCGGCTGCTTGTGGCGGCGCTTCGGTATCGGTCGGCATCGCGGTTTTGGTTTGCGGCGCCTGAGGATTCGGCTGACTTGCTGTCTGCTTTGCGGCCTGAGCCGGCTCGCCGTCGCGCTTTGCATTCGGCGGTGGCGGAGTTTTGTCGCGCAGCGACACGCGATCATTGAGCCCAAGCATCACGACGATGGCGTCCGGCTTTTCATTGGCCAGCGCGTCCTTGACCGCCTGCGGCCATTCCAAGGTCTCGTTCTTGGCGTCGTAACGAACTAGCCCAGAGGTCGCGCGAATTTTACGTTCCACTGCGGTCTCCGGCTGTTCCGAGTAGAGTTCATCAAGCCCGTAGCCCAGCCAATCGGCCATCGAATCGCCGATAACAACAACCGTGCTAGTAGACGGCTTCTCCAGTTTGCGCGGCGGCGGTGCCTTCGAGTAATCGACGGCCGGTGCCGGACGATTGTAGCGGTCGCCAAAGAACGGGGAGAAGAAATCGCCGTTGGGCGATCGCCGGTATTGTCGATCCGAAGGATAGCGGTCGTCCCAGCCCCAACCACCGGACCGACGATTGCCCCACCCACCCGATGGACGATCGCCCCATCCGCCCGATGGACGATCACCCCAATAAACTTGAGCCCACGCCGGTTGGCAGATCGCCGCACAGCCCGCCATGACCACAAGCGCAATCACAAGCGGGTGCGCCTGGAACACACTTGTTCTCCCTAGCGCCATGAACCCTGTTCCTCAATAAAGCATTCCGTGACGTCGGATCACCCGTCCGGTCACCTTATGCCTATAACTAGAAGATGTCAGCATGACGCCGATCCCGGCCTTAATAGCAACTGGGGGCTTGTTCCGGGGTTAATCTGTTTTTTGCGGTTGATCCCTTCATGGGCAAACTTTTTGAACATTTAGTATCCCAATGGGGGCAGGAGTCGGCTTTTTACGACCTTCCTCAAGGACCACGGCGGCGGGAAGTGCCTGTTGTGATTTAGATCACAGTTCGAGCGGTGGATTAGAGGCATGCTAGCGCCTGGAGGGGGAATGCAGACTTACGACAAGTTGCTTAAAACGATCTACGGCCCAAAAAAGGGGACGCCTGAGTTGGGTGGCGTCCTTGGCGATTGCTTTAATCGGCGTTGCCGTTGTTGCTGTAAGGGCCGACGATATTACAGGCACGGTCGCAAAAGCTAAGCCTCCCAGTAAGCAAGATGGCACTCTTGCACACCCTTATGC
>DASZCJ010000513.1:0-11268 GCA_035943155.1 Xanthobacteraceae bacterium
GAAGACCATTTCGCGGTTTAGCGCTTGTAACAAAGCGTGCGCTTGCGCCAGCGCGTCGCCGACGCAGTCGGCGCGCACCCTCTCCGCGAAATCGCGAATCGACTCATCGGCGGCGGTCAGGCGCGTGGCGCGCAGGAACAGGCTCGGCGGGAATCGCTCGACCGCGCCATTGACCACGCCTTGCGTATCCGCCGTTTCGACCGCGCCGTCGACGTCGATGCGCAGTTCGGCCAGAGGACCTGCCGCGGTGAATACGTGGGTTATGTTGCCGAACGCGTCCTCGTGGGGAGCCAAGCGCGCATCCGCAGATACATCGATGCGCCAGCGTAAAACGTGCTGGCCTTCATGATCGCGCGGCGTCAGTCGTAATTGTTGGATCACCCGAGCCGCCGGCGGCTCGTAGCGATACATAGTACTGTGGCTAACTTGTATGTGCATGGCTGAAAGCGGGAATTCGAATAAAAACCGCCGGCTAGGTCCTGCGATGATCTACATCAAATATTGGCCGGCGACAGCTGAGCCGAGTCGGTTGTTGTCCTCGATAAAACTGCCGAGGAATTCATGCAGTCCGCCCTGAAAGATCTCCTCGATCCGGCTATTCGTTAGACGGGCGCGCATCGCACGGGCCTGACGCTGTGCCGGCCCTTGTCGTCCATAGGCGGTCGCGATGTGATCGAGATTCTCTACGAGATTTTCGTAACAGTTCGCCAGCGAACGCGGCATTTCATCCTTGAGCATCAGCAGTTCCGCTACCAACCATGGCTTGACGTTCTGCCGATACACCCAGTGATAAGCGGTCAGCGCCGAGACTGAGCGCAGGATCGAGGCCCATTGGAAGTAATCGAGTGGGCCGCCAATTTTTTCGACCGGCGGCAGTAACAAATGGTATTTCACATCGAGGATGCGCGCGATGTTATCGGCGCGCTCGAGATATACGCCAATGCGCGAAAAACAATAGGCGTCGTTGCGCAACATGGTCCGATAGGCGGAGCCGTCATAGCGCAGCGACGATTCCATGACCCAGCGCAGGAATCGCGCAAGCTCCTCGCGCGACGACTGGCCTTTGTTCCAATATTTTAGTTCAAGCCAGATACCGTTGATAGTGTCCCACATTTCGGTCGTGAGCGCGGTGCGCACGGCGCGCGCATTCAGCCGCGCGATTTCGAAACAGTTGCAGATCGAGGAGGGGTTTGTGGCTGAAAACGCCAAGAAATTCGTGACGGTTTCCTCATTGGCTTCTTCATGAGCGGCAAAGAACGCATTCGTGCAGCCGGCGCTGGCGACCGCGGACTCCCATTCGTTGGTGGCGCCGCCGTAGCTCAATGGCAACGTGATCAAGCGCAGCGTAGTGTCGAGAATACGTGCGAGATATTCCGCCCGCTCGACATAGCGTGCGAGCCAATAAAGGTTATCGGCGGTGCGCGACAGCATGGCATCAACTCCGGATGACGCGCTCGATTGCAGCCCCTACGGCAGAATCGCGGTTCATTTGTCTAAGACCCAGGTGTCTTTGGTGCCGCCGCCCTGACTGGAATTGACGATCAACGATCCGTGCGTAAGCGCGACACGCGTTAATCCGCCGGGGATAATGCGCACCCCGTCACGGCCGCTCAGCACGAACGGACGCAAATCGACATGGCGCGGCGCCAGCCCATCGCCGGTGCAGGTTGGGCAGGTCGATAACGCGAGCGTCGGCTGGGCGACGAAATTGTGCGGAGCGGATTTAAGCTTGCCGCGGAATGCCGCGATCGTGGCTTTGTCCGCTTTCGGTCCGATCAACATGCCGTAACCGCCCGAGCTGTGCACTTCTTTGATGACCATTTCCTCGATATGTTCGATCACGTATTTGAAGTGCTCCGGCTCGCGGCAGCGCCAGGTCGGCACGTTGGCGAGGATCGGGCTCTCGCCGATATAGAATTTGATGATTTCGGGCATGTAGCTGTAGACGGCTTTGTCGTCGGCGATGCCGGTGCCGACTGCATTGGCAAGCGTCAGGTTGCCGGCCTGATAGGCCGACATCAGGCCGGGCACGCCGAGCGTGCTGTCGGCGCGGAATACCAGCGGATCCAGAAAATCGTCGTCGATCCGGCGGTAGATCACATCGACCCGCTTGGGTCCTTCGGTCGTGCGCATATAAACGACGTCGTCGCGCACGGTCAGGTCGCGTCCCTCGACCAATTCGATGCCAAGCTTATCGGCGAGAAAGGAATGCTCGTAATACGCGGAATTCGCGAGCCCCGGCGTTAGCAGTACAACGGTGGGCTCGCCGCTTACGGTCCGCGGCGCCACCGATTTCAACGTGTCGAGGAGCTCCTCTGGATAATTTTCGACCGGTGCGACGCGATAGCGCGAGAACAGTTCGGGAAACAGCCGCAGCATGATTTCCCGATTTTCCAGCATGTAGGAGACGCCGGACGGGATGCGGACATTATCTTCGAGCACATAGAACGTTTTCGGATCGACCCGCACGATGTCAATGCCGGCGATAGGGACGTAGATGTCGTGCGGCACGGACTGGCCGTTCATTTCGGGACGAAACTGCGGATTCTGAAAGATTAGTGCTTCAGGAATTACGCCGGCTCTAATGATGTCGCGCCGGCCATAGATGTCTTTGACATAGGCGTTGATCGCTTTGACTCGCTGCTCGAGTCCGCGATGCAGAAGCTGCCATTCATCGGCGGCGAGAATACGCGGGATGATATCGAAGGGGATCAGCCGTTCCTGAGCTTCGGGATCGCCATAGACTGCGAAGGTAATGCCGATACGCCGGAACACGACTTCAGCCTCGCGCCGGCGCAAATTGAGCAAATCCGGCTTGACGGTTTCCAGCCAGCGGGAGAGTTCGGCATAGGCTGGCCGAACTGCGCCGCCGGCGTCCGCGCTTCCCGTCATCTCGTCGAACATGCCGGTCCGCCCGCCGCACTCCGATGTGGGCGATGAGATGCTAAGCAATCTCCGCGCCAAAGGCACGCAACCGGCAACTTCCGCGATTGGAAACAGCCTTGGCGGGCTGTCAAAATCCGCCACTTGCTCAAATATTGGGCGCGGTGACTATGCGAACGGCGGCTAGGGCCTCAGCTTGTCACCCGATGGCACGGACGATAGTGTTTTCACGGGGGAAACAGGGGATCTTGCATTGTCTGACCTACATAGGGTCGCCCTTGCGGCGGCCATTCTTGTGTCTACTCTTGCATCGACATTGCTCACCGCGACCTCGCGTGGCCTGGCGCAAGCGCCAGGACGATTGTCCATGACGGTCACGGGCGTGCGCAGCAGCGACGGTGTGGTGCGTTGCGCGCTGTACAACTCGCCGGCCGCCTTCCCTAAAGCCGGACAGGAATGGCGCGGCGTCATCGCGCCGATCCGCGATCGGCAGGCCACCTGCGTCTTTAACGGCGTGCCAGCCGGCAATTATGCGGTTGCTTTCTTCCATGCCGAGCACAACGAAACACAGCTCACGCCGGGTCTGTTCGGCAAGCCGACCCAAGGCTACGGCTTTTCCAACAATGCCTCCGGCAGTTTCGGGCCGCCGAACTTTAATGCTGCGGCCTTTCGTTACGACGGCGGAAACTTGGCGCTGCAAGATTCGCTGACTTATTGAGGGTTCGCCGCGTCATTGCGTCGGCGTGCTTATCGCCGACAAGCGCTCGCCGCGATCATGCAATGACAATTTATCACTTGGCAAAGTCCTAACGCGTTTTTAACGGTTTGCAGCGTTCCGTATTTCAATATGCTCCTGGGCGAATCGAGGAAGGCCATCACGTGCGCTGGCTGACCGCGGCTTCCGCCGCCATTTTCATGTTCGCACCGGCTGCCGTGCAAGCCGCCGATCTGCCGGCGCCCGTTGCGCCGGGTCCGGCGGTTTACGCTTCGCCGACCGCGTTCCGCACCATCGCCAACTGGGGCGGATTTTATGTTGGCGGTAATGTCGGCGTGGGCGCGGCGCGTGACCACAGCGATTTCAGCGCTGGCGGCACGACATTCGCTACTGCCGACACTTCTTTATGGGGAGCGCTCGGTGGCGTTCAGGGTGGATTTAACTGGCAATCCGGCGCCTTCGTCGCGGGCGTGGAAGGCGATTTCGACTGGACCAACCTCAAGGGCAGTATAAGCGCCCAATGCACGTTCTGCGGACCAGCGACGAATGCCACGCTCGAACATGATGTCGATTGGTTCGGTACCGCGCGCGCCCGCGTCGGTTACGCGGCTGACGGCTGGCTCGCTTATGTCACCGGCGGTTATGCCATTGGGCGCGTGGCGCTTAAGGGGACCGCGACCGGCGGCGGCGTCACCGCATCGCTGACGCAAAATACGACACCGAGCGGCTGGACACTCGGCGCCGGCACCGAGCTTGCGCTCGGGCCGAACTGGAGCGCCAAGCTTGAATATCTCTATGTCGATCTCGGCACCGTCACCAATACCGTCATAGTCGCCGGCGTGCCGACGGTCACCGACCGCGCCCGCGTTCAGATGAACGTGATGCGCGCAGGCGTCAATTATCGCTTTTAACCGCTTGCCGGCGCAATCATGCCGTTCGTTTCGATCACGCGGCTTCGCGTGCGGTCGTTCCGCTACTTGCCGGTTTTCTTGCTCGATACATTCCGCGCGGCGCGCCAAGCCAAGAACGCACCCGGTAATTTGGCCGTTTCGCTGTTGAGCGATGCGAATTTCACCTTCTGGACCTGCACGCTGTGGAACGACGAGCGCTCGATGCGTGCTTTCATGCTCGCCGGTGCGCACCGCCGTGTGATGCCGCGGCTTTTGCAATGGTGCGACGAGGCCGCGGTTACTCATTGGCTGCAGGAAACGCCCGAACCGCCATCATGGCAGGAGGCGTACCGCCGTCTGGAACAGGAGGGTCGAGCTTCCAAGGTCGATTATCCCTCAGCGGCGCAATCGCGCTTTGAAATTCCGCCGCCGAAAACGACGCGGCAACGGAAACTCAAGTAACGCCACTCAAATAACCCGCCCTGGACGGCGCGCATCGCGCCATTCCTTATCGTCTGCCGCCAACGTCTGCTGCCAAGCCGCAGGTGCTCTGTCTGGGCGCGGGAGATCGGGAAATTATTTCAACATTTATTGAAATGTCTCTTGACGTCGGCGTAATATTTCAATAAGTATTGAAATATGAAAAAGCCCGACGCGCTGGCGGCTTTGGCCGCGCTGGCCCAGGAAAATCGCTTGGACGTGTTCCGGCTTCTGGTCGAAGCCGGCCGGCAAGGCATGTCCGCGGGGGCCGTGGCCGACGCGCTCAAGCTTGCGCCGAACACGCTGACCTTTCACTTCGACCGGCTGCGCGACGCCGGACTGGTGACGGTGCGGCGCGATGGCCGCTCAATGATCTATGCGGCGCGCTACGAGACCATGAACGCGCTGATCGCTTACCTGACCGAAAATTGCTGCCGCGGCCGCGCCGAAGAATGCTTGCCAGCCAAAACCGAAGGGATTCGCAAACTCCGCAGGCCGCACAAGCTCGCCGAGCCGGTGTCATGAGACTCTATCTGTTCGAGCATTGCTCGCTCTGTTTTCGCGTGCGGATGACCGCGGCGCTCAAGCGCCTGCATTTGCAGGAAATGGTTGTACTGGAGGACGATTCCGCAACGATGGTGGATCTGGTCGGCAAGCGCGTCATTCCCATCCTGGTTAAAGACGACGGCGTGCCGATGCTCGAGAGCATGAACATGGTCGCCCATATCGACGCCATCGGCGATCCTGTTCTGACCGGCCCGCAACGGCCCGAGATCACCGCTTGGGCTGACAGCGTCGTTCCGAAATCGGTTCCGCTGACGTGGCCGCGCTATCCGCTCCTTAGGTTGCCGGAATTCGGTACGGTCGCGGCGCGCGACCATTACATCGTGCGCAAGCACAAGGCGCTCGGCGATCTTGTCGAGCTGCGCGCCAAGACGCGCGAACAGATCGACGCGCTGATGCCCGATCTCGAACAACTCGACCGGCTGATCGAGAGCCCAATGGCGGTCAACGGCAAACTGTCGCTCGACGATATCCGCGTCTTGCCGCTCCTGCGTTCGGCGGCGGTGGTCAAAGGTCTGCGCTTTCCACACAAGGTCCGCGATTATTTTGAAACCATGATGAACCGCATCGGCTACCAGCCCTTGCCGGCGATCTGAGGAGGTACCGAACCATGAAGCGCATGCATGTCCATGTCGCGGTTGACGATCTGAGGTCTAGCATCGGCTTTTACTCGGCGCTGTTCGCGGCCGAGCCTTCCGTTGTCAAACCGGATTACGCGAAATGGATGCTCGACGATCCGCGCGTGAATTTCGCGATTTCAGCGCGCGGCCGGACCGCCGGTCTCGATCACCTCGGCATTCAGGTCGAAGATAAGGACGAGCTGAATGAAGTTTATGGGCGCCTAAGCAAGGCCGGTGGTGCGGTGATTGAACAGGGCGAGACGCGCTGTTGTTACGCGAAGTCGGAGAAATCTTGGATCGAGGATCCCGCCGGTATTTCGTGGGAAGCTTTCCTCACCACCGGCGAGGCCACCGATTATGGCGACGGCACCGGCGAACGCGAGGCGCGCATTGCCAAGACGACGGCGTGTTGCGCGCCTGCTCATAGCGCCGCTCCGGTCGCGTGAGGTGCGCCATGGCCGACCATCCCTTCAATGTGTTGTTCCTGTGCACCGGAAACTCAGCCCGCTCGATCATGGCCGAAGCAATCTTGAACAAGCTCGGCGCAGGGAAATTTCGGGCATTCAGCGCGGGCAGCCGGCCTAAAGGATCGGTGCATCCCGAGACGCTGCGGCTCCTGCAGTCGCTCGGCTACGACACGTCGCGCTTTCGCTCGAGGTCCTGGAGCGAATTTGCCGACCCCGGCGCCCCACTGCTCGATTTCGTATTCACGGTCTGCGACAACGCAGCCGGCGAAACCTGCCCGGTGTGGCCCGGTCAGCCCATGACCGCGCATTGGGGGATACCAGACCCCGCCGAGGCTAAAGGTTCTGCGGCCGAGATCGCGCTGGCGTTCAAGGATGCCTACCGGATGCTCTATCAGCGCATCGGCATTTTCAATGCGCTGCCAATACGCTCGCTCGATCACCTGAGCTTGCAGCAGAAATTGCGCGAAATCGGCCGACTGGAAGGCGCCACGGCAGAGACGCCGGCGGCGACATGAAATCCTCACTGGCGCAGCGCACAGCAGCCGAGGGCTTGGGGACGGCGTTCCTGCTGGCGGCGGTCGTCGGCTCCGGCATCATGGCTGCGAAGCTTGCCGGCGGAAACGGAGCGCTCGCGCTACTCTGCAACACGCTGCCGACCGGCGCTATCCTGACCGTTCTCATCCTGACGCTTGGCCCGATATCCGGCGCGCACTTTAATCCTGCCGTCAGCTTGGCAGCGGCACTGCGTGGCGAAATGCCGGCAGGCTCAACCGCCATTTACATCGGCGCCCAGGTGATCGGCGGCATTCTCGGTGTATGGGCCGCGCATTTGATGTTCGAACTGCCGCTGTGGCAAATCTCGGTCACAACGCGCACCGGTCCGGGCCAATGGCTGGCGGAAGCCATTGCCACCTTCGGTTTGCTCTTGGCCATCCTCGGCTGCAGCGCGCGAAGCCCGGCCGCCGTTCCGTATGCGGTCGGCCTCTACATCACCTCGGCCTATTGGTTCACGGCATCGACGTCTTTCGCCAACCCGGCCGTGACCATCGCGCGAGCGCTGTCCGACACTTTCGCTGGCATCGCTCCCGCCGGTGTCGTCGCCTTTGTCGCGGCGCAGCTTGTCGGCATGCTCGCCGCCGTCGCGCTGGGCCGCTGGTTTTGGCCGGAGCGGGTCTAACTGTCGATTTTCAGATTTCACCCGCTGCTACTGCCAGCGGTACACTATAATCTCAATGAATTCGTGCGGCGTTATAAAAGGCGGCTGATTGCAGAATACTGCGCACGTGGCTCAAAGCGATTGGCTATCAGCAGCGGTCCGTGCTTCCGCCGTCGATCGAAAGCTGGCAAGCGGTGAAACTTTGTTCGGCGCCGGCACGAAAACGGTCGGGTTGTTCGAAGTCATCAGCGGTAAAGTCCGTCTGGCGCGTGTCGATCGCAGCGGGCGAGAGGCGGTGCTGCAAGTCGCCTCAGGCGGCGAAACACTGGCTGAAGCATCGCTATTTTCGGCGACCTATCATTGCGACGCCATTGCCGCAACTGAAGCTCTGGTTCGGCTCTATCCGAAAAAAGTCTTTCTCAAGGAGCTGGATCGCGATCCAAGACTCGCGCGTGCGTTTACCACCAAGCTTGCTCGGCAAGTGATGGCGCTGCGCACGCGCCTCGAACAACGAAACATTCTGTCCGCACGCGAGCGCATCAGGCACTTTCTTACACTCAATCTCGGCGTCGACGGGCAAACAGTTGAATTTTCAGGAACGCTCAAGGACCTCGCGGCCGATCTCGGGCTGACGCATGAAGCGCTGTATCGGACGCTCGCCGACATGGAAAAAGATAACGAAATCAGGCGTGCTGGCGGAAAGATTATCATACCAGAAATATGATCCAAATCATATGCCGGATGGGGAATGAGGTATTTAATGAGCCGAAAAAATCAGTGAAGGAGGCCAGCCATGTTCGCAACACGGTTGGTGAAGATTGCAATCATCGGGTCGTTGGCCGCAGTTCCGATCGTTTGGCAAGCTGCAGCGCAGGCACAGCAGGACCAACCTTATGCCGGTCTGCAGCAACGAGAAATAAAAGCGCTTTCGCGCGAGCAAATGGACGACCTCGCCTCCGGTCGCGGCATGGGTTTGGCTCTTACCGCCGAGCTAAACGGCTATCCCGGGCCGCGCCATGTGCTTGAGCTTGCGGGACAGCTTGCGCTCACCGACGAACAGCGCACCAGTATTCAGCGATTATTCGATTCAACGAAATCGGAAGCTATCCCGGTGGGACAAAAGCTTTTATCGGCCGAACGAAACCTCAATCGTGCTTTCGCGGATCGAACGATCACGCCGGAACGGCTCGAAACGGCGACCACGGCGATTGCCGGGATTCAAGGCGAACTGCGCAACGCTCATCTGAAATATCATCTCGCCACGGCTGCGGTGCTCAATCCCGATCAGCTGCGCCGCTACAATGAACTGCGTGGATATGCTGGGACCGGCAGCTCAAGCGATGCATCTCCGGGATCAGGCATGATGCAGCCGGGCCACGGCGGGATGGATGAATCCTTGCATCCGCACATGATGGCACCAAGGCATCAGTAGTCGCGAGCTGTTTGTTAATTAGCTGCGCAAGGATGCAGCGCAGATGACGCTGAAAAGCTGGATCACCCGATCGATCGTTGCGGGCGCGGCCGCTACGGTCGTGCATTTCTTGTTTATGTATTCCAAGTCACGACTCGGCGTGCTGCCATCGTTTCAGCCTTATGAGAGTTTCCAGATGGCATTAAGCCGCTGGGTGGGCTCGGACGTTCCGGCCATTGTTCCGTGGGTGCTCTCTTTGTTGAATGGCATGACCTTGATCGGTTTGCTGTTTGGACGAATATTCCAATTCTTGCCAGGCCGCAGCGGCGCGGCAAAAGGTTTGAGCTTCGGTTTTATTGGTTGGGCTTTCCTGAATTTAGTCTTTTTCCCGTTGATCGATCTCGGCCCATTTGCCATTCGGGTAGGAGCGGGTATCGGACCGGCGTTGCTGTCGCTTGGCATGCTGCTGATCTACAGCATTGTTCTGGGCACGGTCTATGTCGCACTGGAATCAAAGCCGCTGATGGTCCGCGCTTAGATTGGGCGCATCCGCGCCTTCTGCAAATCAGGTCGACTGATCTGATTAGCTCGCTTCGCGCAGTTTGACCGCGCCGGCGAGATCGACCGAGACGAGCTGCGAGACGCCGCGCTCGGCCATGGTGACGCCGTACAGGCGGTTCATGCGCGCCATAGTGATCGGGTTATGCGTGATGATCACAAAGCGCGTATCGGTCGAGCGGGTCATTTCATCGAGTAGATCGCAGAAGCGCTCGACATTGTGATCGTCGAGCGGTGCATCGACCTCATCGAGAATGCAGATCGGCGCCGGATTGGTCAGAAATACCGCAAAGATCAAAGCCAGCGCCGTCAAGGCCTGCTCGCCGCCTGACAACAGCGACAACGTAGCCGGCTTTTTGCCTGGCGGCTTCGCCATGATTTCGAGCCCGGCCTCAAGCGGATCGTCGTGCTCGATGAGCTGCAGTTCGGCGGTGCCGCCGCCGAACAGTTCGCTGAACAGCTTCTTGAAATTATCATTGACGATCTGGAAGGAGGTCAGAAGCCGCTCGCGCGCTTCGTGGTTGAGATTATGGATGCCCTGGCGCAGCCGCCGGATCGCCTCGATCAGATCGTCGCGTTCGGCCGTCAGCTTACCGTGCTGGGCCTCGACATCGCGCAATTCCTGCTCAGCCAGCAGATTGACCGAGCCGAGCCGTTCCCGTTCCTGCTTGATGCGCTCGATCTTGGCCTCGACCTCGGCGATCGACGGCAGCGGCGCGCCGGACTTGAGCTCGGCCAATTCCGCCGCCGCGGCCGGTTCGACTTGCAAGAGCTCGCGGATTTCGTGCTCGATGTCGGCGACGCGGCGTCGGGCGCCCTCGTGGCGTTCCTCGGCGCGCGCCGCCTGCGCGCGAGCCTCGCCCACGGCTTCGAGCGCGGCGCGGGCAAGCTTGTCGGCCTCGCCAAGCTCGGCCTCGGCCGCCGCCAGCCGATCGGCGGCGGCGCGCCGGGCGCCGGTTGCGCCTTCGATCTCGCCGATCAAGGCTTGGCGCTGGGCGGCAAATTTTTGCGGCGCATTGGTCAGTTCGGCTCGTTCGGCCGTCGCCTCGTCGCTGCGCGTACCGAGCGTGGCAATTTGCGCCGCCGCGTTGTCGCGGCGTTCGGCCCAGGCCCCCCGCTCGCTGGCGATGGCTGCCAGCCGATGCTCAGAAAGTTGTGCCTCGCGAGCGACAGCCTGCGCTTCAGCGCGGATTTCCGCGCAGGCGGCGCGCTCGCGCGCAATCACTTCGGTAACGGCGGCAAGTTTCAGCTCGATTTCGTTCGCAGCCTCGAGGCCGGCCAGTGCTTGCTTGGCTGCGGTGTACGCCGCATTGGTTTCGTCGCGGCCAGCGACGATGCGTTGCCGCGCTTCGGTAAGCGCGGAGACGCGCGCCGCATTGCGGCCGATCTCACGTTCCGCGACGGCATGGACTTCGCGCGCCGCATCGGTCGAACGCTGAGCCTCGCGCCAGCGATCGCGCGCTTCGGTTTCTGCCGCAGCCGCGCCAGCGAGCGCCGCTTCGGCGGCTTCGAGGGTGCGCCGTT
>DASZCJ010000514.1:0-1571 GCA_035943155.1 Xanthobacteraceae bacterium
CTTCCCGCTCACAGTTGCGGGGGCAGCTGCGGATTTGGCCGTCGCGCATGCGCGGCCGCACCGCATTCCCTATTCACCCTCATCGAGGGACCATCGATGCCTTAGTGATAGATTTCGATGTGTGGGCCTGTCAATCTGGCCACCGGCCTTTCATGCAGAGCGTAGCAAAACTTTCTCTCGTTCTCGGCGGCGCGCGTTCCGGCAAGAGCCGTTACGCCGAAGGATTGATTGTAAGCCTGCCGCCGCCGTGGCAGCCACCATGGAACTATGTTGCGACGGCGGAACCGGGCGACGCGGAGATGGCCGAACGCATTGCCGCGCATCGTGCGCACCGTGGCACGGCCTGGCAGACCATTGAAGCGCCGCGCGATCTCGTCGGCTCGCTGCAATCACGCCAAGGAACGCCGGTATTGATCGACTGCCTGACGCTGTGGCTCTCTAATCTCGTGCTCGATGCCGCCGATATCGACACCCAAATTACCCGCTTTGAACACGCGCTGACCGCGGTTGAAGCGCCGGTGGTGATGGTCGCAAATGAAGTCGGCTATGGCTTGGTGCCGGATTATCCGCTCGGCCGGCGCTTTCGCGATTTGCAGGGCATGCTCAACCAGCGCCTCGCCGCGCGCGCCGATCGGGTGGTGCTTGTCGTTGCCGGCCTGCCGCTCGCGCTCAAGGGAGCGCTGTAAGACCGTGCCAACCGTCCGCTCAAGGATGCGCCCAAGGATTTGCCCAACCCGATCTTAAGGTGAAGCGATGACGCAACCAATCGACCAAGGTGAAGCTGAGCGGCATCGCGCCAAAATGGCCAAGCGCAAAGCCGTGCAAGATGCGGAAGTCGCCGCCAAAACGATCGAGAAGGGATTGCTGATTGTCCATACCGGCACCGGCAAAGGCAAGTCGACCGCGGCATTTGGGCTGGCGCTGCGCATGCTCGGACGCGGCCATCGCGTCGGCGTCGTGCAGTTCATCAAAGGCGCCTGGCATTCAGCGGAACGCGATGCATTGACGCGCTTTGGCGATCAGCTTGTCTGGCACACGATGGGCGAGGGGTTCACCTGGGAAACGCAAGATCGCGCGCGCGACATCGCCGCGGCCGAACGTGCCTGGGCAAAAGCGCGCGAACTCATGGCTGATCCGAATCTGGCGATGCTCATCCTGGACGAGCTTAACATTGCGCTGCGCTACGAGTATCTCGATTTGATGGCCGTCGTCGCGGCGCTTAACGCGCGGCCGCGCGGCTTGCATGTGGTCGTCACCGGCCGCAACGCCAAACCGGAACTGCTTGCCGCCGCCGACCTCGTTACCGAAATGACTTTGGTGAAGCACCATTTCGCTGCCGGCGTGAAGGCGCAGCCCGGCATCGAGTTCTGAGCTATGCCTGCACGCACGCTGATGTTTCAGGGCACCGGCTCGGATGTCGGCAAATCGCTGATCGTCGCCGGTCTGGCCCGAGCCTTTACGTTGCGCGGTCTCGCTGTGCGCCCGTTTAAGCCACAGAACATGTCCAACAAAGCCGCGGTGACCTCCGATGGCGGTGAGATCGGCCGCGCCCAAGCCCTTCAAGCGCGCGC
>DASZCJ010000515.1:0-6118 GCA_035943155.1 Xanthobacteraceae bacterium
CCCACCCCGCTGCAGCATGCGGCGATTGCCGCCTACGGTGACGAAAAACACGTCGAGGATAATCGCCGCCTCTATCGCGAGAAATTCGATCTCGCCGATCAAATCATCGGTGACCGTTACAAATACCGGCGGCCCGCCGGCGGTTTTTTCCTCTGGCTTGACGTCTCGGCGCACGGTGGCAGTGAGGTGGTGACGCAGCGACTCTGGCGCGAAGCCGGCTTGCGCGTCGTGCCCGGCCGCTATCTCGCGCGCGAACAAGCCGAAGGCAGCAATCCCGGCGCCGCCTATATCCGCGTCGCCATGGTGCAGGACAAGGAGATCACCGCGGAGGCACTGCATCGCCTGGTCGCGGTGCTTGGATAATCATGATCCGGATTTCGGAAGCGAAGCGATGTCGATGATCGAACGCAGCCTTGACGGCATGGCCGCTTTATCGAGCGAGCTCGGCGCCATTTTGCGGCGGCGGCTGTGCGAACTATGCGGAATCGTTCTCATCAGTCTCGCCATGATGGACGCGCTGGCGCTTGCGAGCTGGTCGGTGCGCGACCCATCGCTCAGCCACGCCACCGATGCGCCGGTACATAATCTGCTCGGCTGGCCAGGTGCGGTCGTCGCCGATCTGATGATGCAGCTTCTGGGCCTCGGCGCGCTGGCGCTGATCTTGCCGATTGCAGCCTGGGGTTATCGGCTGCTCGGACACCGTTTCCTCGGGCATGAGCGGCTGCGCATCCTATTGTGGCCGCTCGGCGCGGCATTGGCAGCGGCCTTCGCCGCTTGCCTGCCGCGCAGCGCGCATTGGCCGCTGCCATCCGGACTTGGTGGCGTGATTGGCGACGCGATTTTGCGGCTGCCAGTTTTGCTTTTGCACGTACCGGTAAGCGGAATGAACAGCATCATTGCCGCAATCGCGCTCGGCAGCGCGGCGCTCGTTGCGATCGCGGTCGCATCGGGCTTGCTGTGGCGCGATGCCTACTCCGATGATGCAGAGGAAGAAGAGGAAGCGGCAGACGACACCGAGCGAGAGGACGAGCGTGGCTGGATTTCGCTCGGCTTCCTGACGCATTCGATCTTGAGTTTGCGAGCGCGGTTGGCGCGGCTGTTCGGCCGGCGCAAGCGCATGCCGCTGCCGGATCGAGAAACCGTTTTGGGCCGGCGCGTCGAACCGCGCTTCGACGAGTTCGCCGATAGCGACGACGAAGATTTGAGCGACGAGGATGAAAGCGCGCAGCGGCGGACACGCAAACCGCGCATCCCGAAGCCGCGCCGCTCCAGCGGCGGCTACACTCTCCCGGCGCTGGAATTATTGAACCCGCCGAGCAAAGTCGGCCGGGCGACCATGTCGAGCGAAATCCTGCAGGAGAACGCTGTCGCGCTCGAAGGTGTGCTGGCCGATTTCGGCGTCCGCGGCGAAATCATCAATGCGCGGCCGGGACCGGTCGTAACGCTCTACGAGCTCGAGCCGGCGCCCGGGATAAAATCCTCGCGCGTCATCAGCCTGGCCGACGATATTGCCCGCTCGATGAGCGCGCTGTCGGCGCGCGTTGCCGTGGTGTCGGGCAGAAATGCCATCGGCATCGAATTGCCGAACCCGAGCCGCGAGCGGGTCTATCTGCGCGAATTGCTCGGCTCGCGCGACTATGCCGAGAGCTCTGGGCGGTTGCCGCTGTGTCTTGGCAAGGCGATCGGCGGCGAAGCGGTGCTGGTCGATCTGCAGCGCATGCCGCATCTGTTGATTGCCGGCACCACCGGCTCCGGCAAATCGGTCGCCATCAACACCATGATCTTGAGCCTGGTTTATCGGCTGCGCCCGGAGCAGTGCCGGCTGATCATGGTCGATCCAAAAATGCTCGAATTGTCGGTCTACGACGGCATCCCGCATCTGCTCACTCCGGTGGTCACAGATCCGAAAAAGGCGGTGGTCGCGCTCAAATGGGCGGTGCGCGAGATGGAAGAGCGCTACAAGAAAATGTCGAAGCTCGGCGTGCGCAATATCGACAGCTACAATGCGCGTCTGTCCGAAGCGCGCAGCAAGGGCGAAAAACTCAACCGCACGGTCCACACCGGCTATGATCGCGAGACCGGCGAGGCGATTTACGAGAACGAGGAGCTCGATCTCGACCCGCTGCCCTATATCGTCGTCATCGTCGACGAGATGGCCGATCTGATGATGGTCGCGGGTAAGGACATCGAAGGCGCGGTACAGCGGCTGGCGCAAATGGCGCGCGCCGCCGGACTGCATGTGATTCTCGCCACGCAGCGTCCCTCGGTCGACGTGATTACCGGCACGATCAAAGCCAACTTTCCGACCCGCATATCTTTTCAGGTGACCTCAAAGATCGACAGCCGCACCATTCTCGGCGAGCAAGGCGCCGAGCAGCTGCTCGGCCAGGGCGACATGCTCTACATGGTCGGCGGTGGCCGCATCAGCCGCGTGCATGGACCGTTCGTGTCCGATGAGGAGGTCGAGCGCGTCGTGCGGCATTTGAAGGCGCAAGGCGTGCCGGAATATCTCGAAGCGGTCACCGCCGAAGATCCCCAGGACGAGTTCGGCAATCCGATCTTCGACGCTACCGCGATGGGTGCCGCCGAGGGCGGCGATCTTTATCAACAGGCGGTGCAGATCGTGACCCGCGACCGCAAGGCTTCGACCAGCTATATCCAGCGCCGGCTGCAGATCGGCTACAACCGTGCTGCCTCGCTCATGGAGCGGATGGAGCAGGAGGGTATCATTGGCCAGCCGAATCATGCCGGTAAGCGGGAAATCCTGGTTGAAGCCGCCGACGAGGACGCTTATTGAGAGCGATATTCTTAATCGCTGTGGCCAGTCGCGAATTTGCCATAACGCGTAATTAGCAAAGATCGTTTTGGGCAGGGCGTACGCGCAGAGCGTATCGGCGGGAGAGGGGATATGGCGGTAAAGCGCCCGGCGAGGTCGAGTCTGATCCGGATTAGCCCGATCACGATTAAATCCCGCACGATTTATCCGATCGCGATCAAATCGATCATCCGTCACGCCGCCGTCGTCCTGATTGCCGGCATGGTCGTCACGGCCGCCGCTTTGACCGAGCCGGCTGTCGCTGAAAACGTCCCGTTGCCCGTCCCCGCGCCCTTGCCGAAGACCGGCGTTGCGCCGCCGGCCGCAGCGCCCGCCAAAGCTTCGTCCGAAACCAAGGCTTCGTCCGAAACCAAGGCCTCCTCCGAAATACGTACTCCGTCCGAAGCGCGGCCGCCCGCCGAGGCGCGCCCAAACCCAAGCTTCAACCCGTTCTCGGCACTGTTCGGCAACAAGTCGTCGGGCTCCGGTTCGTCTGCCGCCTCGGAACCGGCCTCGCCGTTCGATGCAAAACAGCGCGCGCTGCTCGATCGGGTCAGCGCCTATCTGTCGAGCGTGCAGACCATGGTCGGAAAATTCGTTCAGGTCGGTCCCGATGGCGGGCGCACCGAGGGAATCTTCTACATACAGAAGCCAGGCCGGGTTCGCTTTGAGTACAATCCGCCCAGCCCGATCGACATCGTCGCCGATGGTTCCTCGGTCGTGGTGCGCGATCGTAAACTCGCCACGCAGGATCTCTATCCCTTATCGCAGACGCCGCTTCGCTACTTGCTCGCCGATCGCATCGACCTGTTGCGCGACACCGACGTGGTCAGCGTCACGTCGGACAATAGTTTTGTCACGGTCGTCATCGAGCAGAAGCAACTTGTGGTCGGCACCGACCGACTGATGATGATGTTCGACGCCAAAGACCTGGCGCTCAAGCAATGGACGGTGACCGATCCGCAAGGGTTCGACACCACGGTTGCGGTCTATAACCTCGATTCCACCAAGAAGCCCGATCCAAATCTGTTTGTTATCAATTATCAGCGCGATCAGGGCGGGGTTCAGTGAATCACGGATCAGGGTCGGAAGCAGGGGATTACTCATCAACGCGCTAGCGTGCCGCTTGGCTAATACTTATTTTCCTGATTCCTGAAATCTGATTCCTGATTCCCGATCCGTGATCCCGTGAAGCTGACCATTACAAGCTGGAACATCAATTCGGTTCGGCTGCGCATCAATCTGGTGGCGCGGTTCCTCAAGGCTGTTCGTCCCGACATATTGTGCTTGCAGGAAACCAAATGTCCGGACGATAAATTCCCGCTCAAGCGCTTCAAGCGGCTCGGCTATGACTATGCCGCGCTCAATGGTCAGAAGGGTTATCACGGGGTCGTCGTACTGTCGCGGCTGCCGTTTGAGCGCTTTAACGTTCAGACGTTCTGCGGCAAGGCCGATTGCCGCCACGTCGCGGCGGAATTCGGCGAACGCGCCGGCCTGCGCGATCCTATTACGCTGCATAATTTTTACGTCCCTGCCGGCGGCGACATCCCCGATCCCAAGATCAATCCGAAATTCGGCCACAAGCTCGGCTTCCTCGACGAGATGCGCGACAGCGTGTCCTTGCGTCCGCAGTCGCGCGCGCGCGCCATTCTTGTCGGCGATCTCAATGTCGCGCCGCTCGAGCACGATGTTTGGAGTCATAAACAGATGACTCGTATCGTTTCGCACACGCCCATCGAGTGCGACAAACTCACAAGCGTGCAAAAAGCCGGCGATTGGGTCGACAGCATGCGCCAATTCACGCCCGAGCCAGCCAAGCTCTACACGTGGTGGAGCTACCGTTCGCCGGATTGGCTGACCGCCGACAAAGGCCGGCGCCTCGATCACATCTGGACGTCGCAGATGCTGGCCGACCGTGTCGCCGGCATTTCGATCGCCAAGCATTATCGCGGCGCCGCGCGGCCCTCCGACCATGTGCCGGTGACGCTGACGCTCGAGGTTTAGCTTCTGTCCGTCATTGCGAGCGAAGCGAAGCGAAGCGAAGCGAAGCAATTGCTTCGTCGCGGAGCTTGTCATCGGGCCGGCGGTTCGGACCTACAGGACCGCCTAAGACTGCGGTCCGGTGTCGCGCACCAGCATGGCTTGGACTTTCTCCATATCGCGCGCCAATTGATCGGCGCGCGACGCGAACAATTCGCGCAGCCGCTGCGCCGCCTCCGCATTGTTTTCGAGCATTTTGAGAAACATCGCACGGGAAATGCGCAGTACGATTGAATCCTCCCGCGCGGTTGCGGTCGCGCGCCGCGGCGATTCAATGAGCAGGGCGGATTCATCGAGCAGGCTGGCGGTTTCGGCGACGGATTCGCTACCGGCCGGCGATTCGGTTGACAGCACAACCGAGCCCTGTTGGATCACATAGGCACAATCGGCGCTGTCGCCGGCAGCGAACAGTTGCTGGCCGGCTTCGACAGAATAGCTTTCGGCGCCGATGGCGAGAATGCGGAGCGCGCCCGCGCCCAGCCGCTGCAGCATCGGCACTCGTCCAAGGAATGCGATGTCGTCTTCGATCGTCATGACGAACCGCGGTAAAGCATGATCCCGAAAAGTGGACACCGGTTTTCGGAAAAGATCATGCTCAAACAACAACCTGAAGCGAAAGGGCGATTCAATCTAAAAACCCTTTCGCTTCAGGGCACGAGTTTGTAGCCGCCGGCCTCGGTAACCAGAATAGCGGGCGCGGCCGCGTCTTTTTCGATCTTCTGCCGCAGACGGTAAATGTGCGTCTCCAAAGTGTGCGTGGTGACGCCGGAATTGTAGCCCCACACTTCCTGCAGCAGGGTTTCGCGCGACACCGGCCGCTGCCCGGCGCGATAAAGGTAGCGCAGGATCGAAGTTTCCTTCTCGGTCAGACGGACTTTATTGCCCTTGGGATTGAGCAGGAGCTTCGAACTGGGCCGGAATGTGTAGGGGCCGATCGTGAATACGGCATCTTCGCTCGCCTCATGCTGGCGCAATTGCGCGCGGATCCGCGCCAGCAGCACCGCAAAGCGGAACGGCTTGGTGACGTAATCGTTTGCTCCGGATTCGAGACCAAGGATGGTGTCGGAATCGGTGTCATGGCCGGTCAGCATGATGATGGGGGCTTTAAAACCATTCTTGCGCAGGATGCGCACCGCCTCGCGGCCATCGATATCCGGCAGCCCCACATCCATGATGACGAGGTCGATCTGTCCGGCCTTGGCGGCTTGCACGCCTTTGCTGCCATTCTCGGCCGCCACCGCCTCGAATTCTTCGTGCAACGAC
>DASZCJ010000516.1:0-1826 GCA_035943155.1 Xanthobacteraceae bacterium
TTGGCCGGAGCGGCCAATGCGCGCCGGATTCTGGAGCTCGGAACGGCGCTCGGCTACACCGCCTTATCCTTCGCGTCCGGCGCGCCGGGCGCAACGGTCGACACGGTCGAACGTGACCCGGAGCACGTGCAGCTTGCGCGCGAGAATATTGCCGCGGCGAGCTTGGATCACCGGATCATCGTGCACGAGGGCGAATTTGCCAGCGTGCTGCCAACGCTCGATCCCGGCTATGACGTGGCTTTTTTTGATGGCGGCACGCCGGCGCCCGGCTTGCATAAAGCGTTGCGCGGGTTACTGCGCACTGGCGGTACGCTGATCACCGCAAATCTCAGCCATGGGGGAACAGCCGATGCCGTGCGCAAGGCCCTGTTCGAGGGAAAATCGTGGCGCAGCGCGTTGGTTGATGAGAAGGGTGAGACCGCGATCAGCGTCAAATTATAGCGGGTTTCATGAGTTGGTCGGCGTGCCGATCGGAGAATGACATGAGCTGGGGGATGAAGCGATGACCATTCAGGAAGTATTGCTACCGCTTTTTCTGGAAGTCATCCTTACTTTTGCGTTGTTGTTCTGGCTCGCGCCGTTGCGCGGGCGCGATTTCAGTTCCGGAGCGACGCGGCCGGAGGACGTCGCCCTGCGCGAGCCGAACTGGTCGCAGCGCAGTTTGCAGGTCAGCTATTCCTACAGCAATCAATTCGAACTGCCGGTGCTGTTTTACGTCCTCACCATTCTTGCTTATTTCACGCGTCACGCCGGTATCCTGTTTGTGGTGCTGGCCTGGATATTTGTGATCTTTCGCTATCTCCAGGCCTATGTGCACGTGACGAATAATCAGATCAGACTGCGCGGTGCATTCTTCGCCGTCTCGGCCGTCGCTCTCGCGATCATGTGGCTCATCTATATTGTCCAGATACTGACCAGCCCGTGGGTCTGACACGATCGGGTTTGATATGACTGGGGTTTGCTCCGATGCCGCTCAATTTCTGCCATCCGACGGCGCCGCATAAAAGGCTTAGATTCCCCGAATGGTATCTCTCCAGCCTGATGATGGATCGCGCGCTCGACGCCGTGGTACGACGGGTCAAAAAACTCGACCGTGCCCATGACGTGCCTTATCTCGCCGGCTACAGCCTCGATGGCAAGACGATCTATATTGATCGCCACATGCCGCGCGCGTTCAAGCTTCGCGGTCGCAGCGTCGAAACCGATCGCTTTCTAATCCTGCACGAAGAGGTCGAGAAGACGCTGATCGATCAGCTCGGGCTGCACTATCTTCACGCGCACCAGATCGCGACCCGCGCCGAGGAGGCCGCCGTGCGCGCCGCCGGTGTCAAGTGGCGTGACTACGACCGCTTTATGCAGAAGCATGTCAAAACTATCGGCGACGAGCGCCTGACCAAAGTACCGAAAGATCTCGACCTCAAGCCCTATCGCGACGAGCACGACGACGATCTGTTGCGGCGCATGCTGGCGAGCGTAAAAGCTGGCAAGGCTCCGAAAGGGCTGCATGTCCGGGATCTGGCTGAGGCGATTGGGGAACTACGCCGCCGCGTACGGCAGCGGCACGGCGCGCGCGGCGCCGTCGCGCTTTCGCGCAAAAAGAAGTGACGGCTCGAAGCCGCCAAGCGTGTACGCATGACGCCCTCGGCCCGACTGTCTGCTGCGATCGAGGTAATTGCCGAGATCGAAGCGCGCCGCCGGCCTGCGACCGACGCGCTCAAGGATTGGGGACTGTCGCATCGTTTTGCCGGCTCCAGCGATCGCGCGGCAATCGCCGGTCTTGTCTATGACGCGTTGCGCCGAAAATCCTCGTCGGCTTGGTTGATGGG
>DASZCJ010000517.1:0-5001 GCA_035943155.1 Xanthobacteraceae bacterium
CCTGTAGGCCATGCACGATCTGACAAAAGCGCGGATGGAAAGCGAAAATTCTACTTTGCGCATTCGTAAGCGCGATCAATCCGTTCCATGTAGCCCACCTGTGCACTGTGGTGCGAAAAGCACAGGTCGCCCCAACGGACACCCTCAGTCGCGCGGATCACGAAGATCTGCCAGTAGGGGCGTCACGAAGATCCTTCAGCGCCCTGAACTGCGCGCCATCCTGGCCCGCCGCTGGGTTTTGGCATGGCATTCCAGTTAGGGCGGCCCAAACCACACCTCTCTTAGGGGAACCTCAAGGGGCCAGTCGTGACTTCGAAGGGGCCGAACCGCGGTTTAGGCCGGGATAGTGGCCAAAATGCTTAATACGCCACAGGCGTGCGGCCGGTGCCCAGGGCGATGGGCTGTCGCGCGCCGGGGTGACCGCAGGCGCCTTCATTTATCAAACGGCCGTATTAATGCTTTAGTGTGCACGTTCAATAGCTTTGCCTTGGCAGGGCCATTTTGTGAACGCAGGAAATTAGCCTTTGGGGGAGATCGGCTGCTGGGTCGCTGTTGCGTCAGGAACCGAGGCGATCTGGTGGGCGGACGGTGGGGATGTTCAATCCGATGGGGTCGATCGGTCGGTACATATTTCGCGCCACGATGGGCGCGTTTCTGATCACCCTGATCAGCCTAACCATCTTGATCTGGTTCACGCAGGCCATGCGCGACTTCGATCTGATCACGAGTCAACGCCAAACGCTGCTGGTGTTCATCGGCATCACCGGCATGATCATTCCACTTCTGGTCATGATGATCGCGCCGATCGCCCTGGTGATGGCAGCAGCGCATGTCCTCAACAAGCTCAGTTCGGATTCAGAGATCATCGTGATGAACGCGGCGGGGGTGTCGCCCTGGCGATTGCTTCGGCCATTCCTCGCCGCCGCCATTGTCGTTTCGCTGCTGGTGGCGGTGATTGCCGCTTACCTGTCGCCGCGCAGCTTGCGGGAATTGCGCGATTGGGCCGCGCAGGTGCGCGCCGATATTCTCACCAATATCGTGCAGCCGGGCCGCTTTATAACGGTGGGCGGTGCTCTCACCTTCCACATCGCCGACCGCAAGCCGGATGGCCTGCTGGTCGGGATATTTGTCGACGATCGCCGTGATCCCAACATGCACTCGACCTACCTCGCCGAAAAGGGCGAGATCGTAAAGAACGATGCGGCGTCGTTCCTGGTGCTGCAGGGCGGCAGTATTCAACGGCTGGAGGCCGGGCAGCGCGATCCGCGCATCTTGATCTTCGACCGCTATGGATTAGATCTGTCCCAATTCACCAGCGGTGCGCGAAACATCATCTATACCGTTCGCGAGAAATACATCTGGGAGCTGCTGTGGCCGAGTTCTAGCGATGCGCTCTATGCGGCGCAGCCGGATCAGTATCGATCGGAGCTGTACGACCGGTTGGCCACTCCGCTTTATCCGTTTGCCTTCGTCATATTGGCCTGTGCCTTTCTCGGTCCACCGCAGACCAACCGGCAAAGCCGCACGCTTGCGCTCTTAGGCATGATCGGCGCGGTGGCGGCGCTGCGGCTGATCGGCTTCATTAGCGTCATCGTCGGCGTGCGCGTGCCAGGCGTTTTAGCTTTGCAATACATCGCGTTATTCGGTGCGATGGCGGCCGGGCTTTGGCAAATTTCGCTGGGGCGAGCGATCGAACCCGCCATCACAATATCGCGGATCGCCACCGCGATCGGTGAGCGCTTTGCTCGAGCAGTAGAGAGCTAAGGAGCGGGCATGATCGCTGGAACGCTCTCGCGTTACTTCGCAATGCGATTTGTCAGCTCGGTTGTCGGCTCGCTCATCGGCGTGATCGCCCTCGCCGCCATGATCGATTACGTGGAGCTGCTGCGACGCGGCGCAGACTGGCCCAATGCAACGGCCTGGCTGCTCGCGAAAATCTCCATGTACCGCGTCCCCCAGCTCACCGAACGGATCATGCCATTCTCGGTTCTGGTCGGCGCAATGTCATGTTATCTTGGTCTGTCACGCCGCCATGAACTCGTCGTCGCCCGCGCCGCGGGCGTTTCCGCCTGGCAATTCGTGGCGCCGGCCATGATTGCGGCATTCCTGTTCGGAGTCATCGCCACCACACTCTACAATCCATTATCAGCAATGCTGCATGAGCGCTCCAAGCGTCTCGAAGCCGACATGCAGGGCGAAAACGTTACTGCCCTGCAATGGAACTTGAGCGGGTTTTGGGTCCGGCAAAAGAGCAACGACGGCGCCGCCATCATCAACGCCACCACCAGCCGCGAGCAAGGCGCCCAACTTGGCGGTGTGAGCGTCTATACGTTCGACAATGCGGGCGATTTCCAGGAGCGGATCGAGGCGAAGAGCGCCGCCTTGCGGGAGGGCTATTGGCAGCTCGAAGACGTGCGCGTTTACACCCCCGGCAAGGCGCTGGATCTGGAGCAGACGTATCGGTTGCCGACCAACCTAACGCTGGAGCAGGTGCGTGAAAGCTTTGCAACGCCGGAAACCGTGCCATTCTGGCAACTTCCAAGCTACATCGAGCTTGCCGATCGGGCCGGGCTGCGCGCCGCCGGCTATCGCCTGCAATATCATGAACTCCTGGCGCGGCCGTTTCTGCTCGCGGCGATGGTCCTGCTCGCGGCATCGGTCAGCCTGCGGTTTTTCCGCTTTGGCGGCGTGCAAAAGATGGTCTTGAGCGGGATTGCAGCCGGATTCTTTCTCTTCGTGCTATCCAAGATCACCGAAGACATGAGTAAATCGGAACTGTTGTCGCCCGTGACGGCGGCATGGATCCCCGTGGTCATCGGCGGGCTGACCGGTTTTGTCGTGGTGCTTTTCCAGGAGGACGGCTAGTGAGGCGCTGGCGCCCACCCCTCGGTCGTCCTTTTGCCCATGCCGCTCGCGTGCATGCGGCTGCGCTCGCGGCGCTGCTGGCGTTGGGGCTCGGCGTCGTTGTCGCGCCCGTTCCATTGGCCGCGCAGGGCGTCGGAAGCGCGCCCGCGCCGTTAGCGGCGCAGGTCGTCAGTAGCAACCTTCTGCACTTCCCGCCGCGCCCACCGCCCCACCCAAAGCCGGCGCCGCAGCCGAACAGTCCAATGCTCGTGCAGGCGACCGAGATCAAATACGATTACAGCAATCACTCGGTTGCCGCGGTCGGCAATGTGCAGATCTACTACGGCGGCGCGACCATCGAAGCCGATCAGGTCATCTACGACCAGACCACCAAACGGCTGCGTGCCGAGGGCAATGTTCGCCTCACCGAGCCTGATGGCAAGATCACCTATGGCCAGGTGATCGATCTTACCGACGACTATCGCGACGGCTTTGTCGATTCGCTGCGGCTCGAGACGGCAGACGATACATGGTTTGCGGCAGAACGGGCCGACCGCACCCAAGGCAACTACACCGTCCTGGAAAACGGCGTGTATACGGCGTGCGAGCCCTGCAAGGACGATCCGCGCAAGCCGCCGCTCTGGCAGGTCAAGGCCGCCCGCATCATCCACGATGAGGGCGAGAAAATGCTCTATTTCGAAGACGCCCGCGTCGAATTTTTCGGCGTACCGCTCGCTTACATCCCGTTCATGTCGGGACCCGACCCAACCGTCAAGCGCAAGAGCGGGTTTCTGTTTCCCGGCCTTTCCAACACCACGCAATTCGGCTTTGGCATCGAGCCCAAATATTTTTGGGCACTGGCGCCGAATTACGATCTCACACTCTCGACCTTGCTAACAACCAGGCAAGGTGCCCTGTTCAAGGGTGAGTGGCGCCACCGTCTGCTCGAAGGTTCTTACTCAATCAAAGCCGCCGGGATATTCCAGCAGGACCCCGGTTACTTTGCCACCCGCGATGGCCCCAACAGTCCGACGGCGAATACTTTTCGCGGCGCGGTTCAGTCGGCCGGCCAGTTCGCGCTGAGTGACAAATGGGTGTGGGGATGGGACGGACTATTGGTGACCGACAGTCAGTTTATGTACGATTATCAGCTTGCGCAGTTCGTTGGCAATTACGATCCGTTCCACGCCGCCTTGGCGACCGAGGCAGCCTCGCAGGTTTATCTCAGCGGGCTTGGCGAACGCAGCTATTTCGACATCCGCTCGATCTACTATCAGGGCTTTTCCTCGTTCGACGCTCAACGCCAGATGCCGATTATTCATCCGGTGCTCGACTATTCGAATGTCCTGCCGCAGCAACTGCTCGGCGGCGAATTGAGCTACAAAGCCAATCTCACGAGCTTAACGCGGCAACAGGCCGAGTTCGATGCCATCACCCAGGCGGCGCAGGGCAGCGGCGTCTGCAGCAACCCGACCGCCGATACCGCTATACCGGCAAACTGTCTGTTGCGCGGCGTACCGGGCGAGTACACGCGGTTCTCGGCACAGGCCGACTGGCGGCGAACGCTCGTCACCGATAACGGCCAGATGATCACGCCTTTCATTCGCATGCGCGGCGACGTCGCGACGCTTGCGGCGGACAATGAGCCTGGCGTATCAAACTATATCTCGACTGCGAGTAGCGGACTCGGGCGCGCCATGCCGGCAGCAGGCGTCGAATACCGCTATCCGTTCGTCAGCGTGTCATCCTGGGGCACGCAAACCATCGAGCCGATCGCGCAGGTGATCGTACGACCCAACGAGACGAGCATCGGAAAGTTTCCCAATGAAGACGCGCAGAGCCTAGTCTTCAGCACCAGCAACTTATTTGAAATCGACAAGTATTCCGGTTGGGACCGCGCCGAAGGCGGCAGCCGGGCTAACGTCGGCATACAGTATACGGCGCAGATCAATCGGGCCGGGTCGCTTAATGTCGTCTTCGGCCAGTCGTATGCGCTATTCGGGCAAAACTCGTTTACTGTCGGCGATACGACCAATACCGGGCTCGATAGCGGCCTCGATAAGACCGTTTCGGATTACGTCGGCAGCGTCACTTACCAGCCGAACCAGGTCTATTCGTTCGCGGTGCGTGGCCGGTTCGATGAGACGACATTCACGC
>DASZCJ010000518.1:0-2338 GCA_035943155.1 Xanthobacteraceae bacterium
TCCCTACACCTCCTATCGTTATATGCAGCTCGATGGCGTGCGCGATCTTTTTGCCTATCTCAAAACTTTACCGCCGGTGCCGGGCAGGTCGCGCCGCCACGAGTTGTCGTTTCCATTCAACGAACGACGTCTGCTCGGCGTATGGAAATTGCTATTTCTCGGTGAGGGAAGTTTTGTGCCTGATCCGTCCAAATCGGCGCAATATAATCGCGGCGCTTACCTCGTGAACGGGCCGGGTCATTGTGCGGAATGCCACAGCCCGCGAAACGTCCTCGGCGGTATTATCGAAAGCCAGCGCTTCGCCGGCGGACCATCGCCGGACGGCAGCGACTGGGTGCCGAACATCACGCCGGTCGGACTCCAGCGTGACGATGAGAAGTGGTCCGAGAAAGATATCGCGAGCTTTCTCGATGGCGGCATGATGCCATCGGGCGATTTTGCCGGCGGTGCCATGGCCGACGTGATCAGAAGCACTTCGCTGCTGTCTGCCGAAGACCGGGCCGCGATAGCAACCTACGTCGCGGCGCTGCCGCCGCGACAGGGACCCACACCGCCGAAGAAGGACTAGGACGTCACGCGATGCCAAGGAGCGCATCCGGGCGACGCGGCTATGACCCGCCGAATGCCTTAAAGGTGATGATGGTGCGCGTATCGGCAATTCCGGGAATGGTCTGCACCTTTTCCGCGATGAAATGGCCGATGTCGGTTGAAGGTTCGACATAGAACTTGACCAAGAGATCGAAGTCGCCGGCCGTCGAATAAATTTCGGAAGCGATCTCGGCATCAGCAAGTTTGCCGGCGACGTCGTATGCTTTGCCAAGCTGGCATTTGATCTGCACGAAAAAAGGGATCATGCGCACCTCCGACCCGATCCATACCTTATACCAGAGCGGGTGGACTGCACGAGCCCGAAGAAGCATTGTAGAATCGCCGCGACTGGACAGAAAATGCATGCACCAATCGAGCTTGCCAATAGTGCCGCGGACGTGCTCGCGCGTATCCGCGAGCGTGCCCCGCGCGTGCATTGCATAACCAATTCGGTGGCCCAGCAATATACGGCGAATATGCTGCTCGCTGCCGGCGCTGTGCCGTCGATGACGATTTCGCCCGATGAAATCGGGAGTTTTGTCGCCGGCGCCAGTGCGGTGCTGATCAATCTCGGCACCTTCGACCGCGAGCGTAAATCCGCGATCGAGAACGCGGTTGCGATTGCCACGGATAAGAGGTTGCCCTGGCTGGTTGACCCCGTTTTTATTGAGCGCTCGCCGGCACGGGCGGAATTCGCGCGGGCCCTGGTCGCCAGTCATCCTTCAGTGGTGCGCCTCAATCACGCGGAGTTTGCGGCCCTCTCCGGCGCTAAGGCGGATGGCGAGACGGCGGCGCGCTTTGCCGAGGCGCATGCGACCATTGTCGCGCTCACCGGAAACATCGATACGGTCACCGACGGTCGGCGCGGCATCGCCATTGCGAACGGCCATCCATTGATGGGACTGGTTACCGCGATGGGCTGCGCCGGCGCAGCGCTTGTTTGCGCCGCGCTTGCGGTAGAGCAAGATCCTTGGCTGGCGACGCTTGCGGCCGTCGCCACATTCGCCGTCGCCGGCGAACTCGCGGCGCAGCACGCGCATGGGCCCGGCAGCTTCGCGACTGCCATGATCGACGCGCTGCATGGGCTCGATCGCGGCACACTGCGGGCCCGCCTCAAGGTATCGTGATGCGTATCGATCTTCGTCTCAACGCCATCGTCGATCCCGAGCGCGCCGGCGGTCATCAGCTCGCCGACTTGGCGCGGCAATGCGCCCGCGGCGGAGCGACGCTCGTTCAATTGCGCGACAAGCGCTCCGCAACGCGCGCCATGATCGAGGAGGCGAGGGCAATCAAAAAAGCCTTGGCAAACTCCGGCGTGCCATTTGTCGTCAATGATCGCATCGACGTGGCGATGGCGGCAGGCGCCGACGGCGTGCACCTTGGGCAGGAGGACATGGCAGTCGAGGACGCGCGACAACTGCTAGGACCCGACGCAATCGTCGGACTGTCTATCAAATCGGTCGCGGAAGCCGATGCGGCGCCGCTCGCTCTGGTCGACTATGTGGGTAGCGGCGGTGTTTATGTCACCGCATCCAAGCAACAGAACAATCCACCAATTGGCCCTGGCGGTCTCGCGCGAATAATCGCAGCGCTTCGCCGCCGCGCCCCAAATTTGCCGGTCTGCGGCATTGCCGGGATCGATGTCAACAATGCCGGCGAAGTGATCGCTGCCGGCGCCGACGGGGTGGCAGTCATTTCGGCGCTGTCGCTTACGCCCGATCCGGCGGCCGCTGCGCGCACCTTGCGTGAC
>DASZCJ010000519.1:0-8041 GCA_035943155.1 Xanthobacteraceae bacterium
CATGTGGCGCAAAAGATCGGCGACGTGGTGAAGCTCATTCAGGACATCGCCGGTCAGACCAATTTGTTGGCGCTCAATGCCACGATCGAAGCGGCGCGCGCCGGCGAGGCGGGCCGCGGCTTTGCCGTGGTGGCTTCGGAAGTGAAGTCCCTCGCGGTGCAGACCGCCAGGGCAACCGAAGAAATCCCCCATGAAATTCTTTCGGTGCAGGCGTCGAGCGGCAAGGCGGTTTCGGCAATCCGCGAAATTACCCGGCGCATGCAGGACATTAATACTTACACCAGCGCGGTCGCTATTTCCGTCGAGCAGCAGGAGCTGGCGACCGGGGAAATTTCGCACAACGTCGCCAGCGCCGCGGACGGCGCCAAAGCGATCGTCGCCGCGCTGGGCGAGGTGGCCGGCGGCGTCACGCAGACGCGTGGCTCGGCGCAGACGGTGCTCGCCGCCACCGAACAGGTCGAACACACCACCAAGCTGCGCAGCGAAGTCGAAGAGTTCTTGAGCACGGTCGCGGCTTAGTCCCCCGTCATCCTGAGGTGCGAACGAAGTGAGCCTCGAAGGATGAACGGCCGAAGCGCCAACCGAAATCGGTTACCCGATATAGAAAAATGATTTATGCCCAAGTCGGCCAGGGCCTACTTGGGCGCCGTCGCCCTTCGAGGCTCGTCGCTTCGCGCCAAGCACCTCAGGGTGACGGAAAATAGTTATCTTCCGGCGGCGTAGCCCTGCATGCCGCGCGCGTTGGCCGCGGCGCGGCGGCGCGGCCCGACGCGCGAGGCGGCGGTGAGCCGGCCTTCCGACCACTCCGGTCCGGTCTCGACGATGTGACCGCGGCGCTCCAGTTCGGCGATCGTCTTTTTCGGTACGCGGCCTTCGAGCACCAGCACGCCGGGGCGCGCGGTGCGCGGCCAAAACGAGCTGGGGAAATGTTCGGAGTGCCACGACGGCGCGTCGATCGCCTCTTGCAAATTCATGCCGCAATGGACGTGGCGCAAGAACATTTGCGTGATCCATTGATCTTGGCCGTCGCCGCCGGGCGAGCCCCAGGCGAGATACGGTTCGCCGTCGCGCAGCGCCAGCGTCGGAGAGAGCGTGGTGCGCGGCCGCTTGCCGGGCGCCAGCGCCGCCGGATGGCCTTCTTCCAGCCAGAACATCTGGGCGCGCGTGCCGAGGCAGAAGCCGAGTTCGGGAATGACTGGCGAGGAATGCAGCCAGCCGCCCGACGGCGTCGCCGAAATCATATTGCCGGCTTGATCGACGATATCGAAATGCACGGTATCGCCGCGGCTTGTCCCGATGCGGCCGACGGTCGGCTCGCCGACGCCGGCAGCGAACTCCGCTGGCGCGCGGCGCAGTTTCACCACCGCGCCGAAACCTTCGATCGAGCCCGGGCGCAAGTCGCGCGAGGCGGTTTCGCCGATCAGCTTGCGGCGTTCGGAATTGTAGGCGTCCGACAACAGCGTCGTCATCGGCACCTCGACGAAATCCTGATCGCCGTAGAACGCCTCGCGGTCGGCATAAGCGAGCTTCGACGCCTCGACGATCCGATGAATGAAATCGGGACCGGTCGGATCGAGTCCGTCGAGCTCGAAACCTTTGAGTAGCGCGAGCTGCTGCAGCGTCACCGGTCCCTGGCCCCATGGACCGGTCTTGCACACGGTGTAGGGTCCGTAATTGTAGGTCAGCGGCGCTTCGATATGCGGCGCCCAGCGCGCCATGTCGTCGGCGGTGAGCACGCCGCGATGCCGCTCCCCGCTGCTATCCATGATCGCTTGCGTGCGGCAGAAGCGGTCGATCGCCTCGGCGACAAAGCCGTGGCTCCAGGATTGCCGCGCGCGCTCGATCTGCGCGACGCGATCACCGCCGGCGCTTTCCGCCTCTTCGAGAATGCGGCGGTAGGTCGCCGCGAGCGTTTTGTTGGTGAACAGCGATCCGGCGGCCGGCACTGCGTCGTTCGGCAAATAGATCGCTGCCGAGGTCGGCCAATGGTCGCGGAACATGGCGGCAACCGTCGCGATCGTGGCATTGGCGCGTTCGAGCAGCGGATAGCCGTTCTGCGCATAACCGATCGCCGGCGCCAGCACTTCGGCAAGCGACATGGTGCCGAAATCGCGCAATAGCAGCATCCAGGTTTCGAACGTGCCCGGCACCACGGCGGCGAGGAGCCCGGTGCCGGGGACGAGATCGAGTCCCTCGCTGCGATAATGCGTGATGGTGGCGCCGGCAGGCGCCACGCCTTGCCCGCAAATTACCTCGGTCTTGCCGCGCCGCACGTCGTGGACGATCACCGGCACATCGCCGCCCGGTCCATTCAAATGCGCCTCGACCACTTGCAACGTGAACGCCGCCGCGACGCCGGCGTCGAACGCATTACCGCCCTTCTCCAACATCGCCATACCGACGGCGGTGGCGATCCAATGCGTCGAGGTCACGACCCCGAACGTCCCTTCGATCTCCGGACGGGTCGTGAACGTGCTCGGGTTGATATTGGTCATGAAAACTCGTTTGTTGCTTTCTGTCATGTTGGTGTCTTGCAGATATCTTGCTGGTGGCGGGCGGCCTGTTGCGCGTCATGAAACACGCGCTTAGGAGAGGTGGGACGCCGGACTTTATCCGGCTACGCGCCCGCCTGCTAGTGTTGAGGAACGACGGTGGCTCGTGACGCATTGAAGGTCGGAGTGGCCGGCCTGGGCGCGGTCGGCCTTGGCGTGGCGCGCCGTCTGGACGCCGGCATTCCGGGACTCCTCCTTGCCGCCGTCGCGGTGCGCGACCGCGACAAGGCGCGGCGCAGCCTGCCGGGCGCCGGCGAGCGCATTTCGATCGTCGCCGCCGGAGCGCTCGCGGACACCTGCGATATCGTCGTCGAATGTCTGCCGCCGCAACTGTTCCGCTCCGTCGCCCTGTCGGTGATCGAGCGCGGTAAAATATTCATGCCGCTTAGCGTCGGCCAACTTCTGCAGAACTGGGATCTGGTGGGCCGCGCCAAGGAGGCCGGCGCGCGCATCCTGGCGCCCACCGGCGCGCTGCTTGGCCTCGATGCCGTGCGCGCGGCGGCGGAGGGCACCATTCACTCGGTGACCATGATCACGCGTAAGCCGCCGAGCGGGCTTGAAGGCGCGCCCTATCTCGTTGAGCGCGGCATCTCGCTCAAGGGCCTTAAAGAACCCGCGAAAATCTTCGACGGCAGCGCCCGCGACGGTGCCCGCGGCTTTCCTGCGAACGTCAACGTCGCCGCGGCGCTGAGCCTCGCTGGCATCGGGCCGGACAAGACGCGGCTCGAAATCTGGGCCGACCCGGCGCTCACGCGCAATACCCATCGCATCGAGGTCGACGCCGACACCGCGCGCTTCTCCATGGCGATCGAAGGAATCCCGTCGGAAAATCCGCGCACCGGCCGCATTGTGCCGCTCAGCGTGATCGCGGCGCTGCGCGGCCTTGTCACCGAGATCAAGGTCGGGACTTAGGATGCCCAATGGCTGATCAGATCGAAAACAGCGAATCTTCGATGACGCTAGGCATGAACGTGCGAAATCCGGCATAAGACGTGACGGGGAGGGCACAGAATGAACGTTGCTCGTAGGGCATTCATCGCGCTCGTCGGGGGCGTGGCAGCGTTCGCGCCGCTCGCGGTGCGCGCGCAGCAATCCAAGACACAGACGATTGGATTTCTCAACAGTGGCTCCGCCGCGGCATTCGCAAGTCCTCTTGCCGCGTTCCGCCAGGGCCTCGCCGCTACCGGCTACGTTGAGGGCCAGAATTTGGCGATCGAATATCGCTGGGCAGACGGCGCCTACGAAAAGCTGCCGAGAATGGCGACCGAATTAGTCGGGCAGGGTGTCAGTGTGATCTTCGCCGGCGCTCCCCCAGCGGTCGTGGCTGCAAAAACGGCGACAACGACGATACCAGTCGTTTTCACGAGCGGAGGTAATCCGGTCGAGCTCGGTTTCGTGTCCAGCCTCAACAAGCCAGGCGGTAATGTCACAGGCGTCAGTTTCCTGCAAAATGAACTTGTGGGAAAACGGTTGGAGCTGCTGCATGAACTGGTTCCTGCGGCAACTGACGTCGGTCTTCTTATAAATCCGACGCGCCCGAGCTCCCAGTCTGAGGTGGACGATGCGTTGCGGGCTGCGCGGACGTTCGGCCTAAAGCTCGTCGTCCTGAGTGCCAGCAATGAGGCTGAAATTGACCGGGCATTCAGCGTGCTCTCCCAGCAAGGAGTAATCGCACTCCTGGCCGGGTCAGACCCTTTTTTCTGGACCGCCACGACCAAGTCCTCACGCTGGCAAACCGTTTCCACATCGCCACGATGTACAGCCTCCGCGATTATGTCGCTGCCGGCGGTCTGATCAGCTATGCGCCGAGCCTTGCCGAGGTGTATCGCCAGGCCGGCATCTATGTCGCAAAGATTCTGAAAGGCGCAAAGCCGGCTGACCTTCCCGTGTTGCAGCCGACAAAGTTCGATCTGGTGATCAATCTAAAGACAGCTAAAGCGCTCGGACTGACGATCTCGAATCAGATGCAACTACTCGCCGACGAGGTGATTGAATGAGGCGCGAATGGCGAGTAGCGAACAGTGAGCTTATTCGCCATTTCGCTCAATCTCGGCCTTGTTGACGCTGTCGCGGGCATTTAAACTCTTCTTGCGTTGACAAGTTCCCCTTGGCTGGGAAGACGCATGCTCGTCCGCCCGCGTGCCTATGTCGGTTTCGTGGCGCCCTTATGCGCCGCATTCGCCATCATCGCTTCCCCGTCGTCCACGCGCGCCGCCACCCACGAACAATTCATCGAAATGTGCCGGCAGGCGCACATGGAAGAACTGCGCGCCTGCGTCCGCGGCAAGGTCGGCAATCCCCGCCAGGCGGTCGGCCCGGAACTGGAAAAGGCGCGGCAGGCTTGCGGCGCGGTATACGTGCGGCCCTGCGTTTTGGCGGCAGAGCAGAAACAGGCCGCGGGCGTGGCGGCGCCGTCGGCGCCCAAAGACGCGGCCGCACCGACACCGGACGCACCGCTCGAAATTCGCGCCTCCTTCGTGGCGCCGCCGCGAACCATCGCCGATATCACCGCCATTCTCGATAGCGAGAAGCCGGACGAGGCGCAGATCGCCAAGCGCAAGGCGACAGCCGACGCCGCGCCTGCGGGTAATATGGCCGGCCCCAAGCTCGCGCAATTTCTGTTCGACCGCGCCGCCGCGCGCGCCTTGCTCGCCCGCAACAAAGAAGCGCTCGCCGATGGCTTGCAGGCGCTGGAACTTGGCAAGCATGGAATGGATTTACGCTTCCTGGCGCGCACCCGCCGATTGGTCGCGAACCAATATAAAGCCATCGGTAATTCGAAAGATGCGATCGCAATCCTGCAAGTGCAGGTCAACGAAGGCGCGGTGCCCGGCCGCCGCGGCACCATCATCGCTTCGTTGCGATTTATAGCGCAAATCCTGGTCTCGATCGGCGACATCAATCAAGCCAATGCTTACGTCAATCGCGCGGTAGCCATGGTGCAAGAGGCGCGCGGCAGCCCCAATCCAAAGTGGCGTGCGTCTTATCCGGTCTACGGCCACGGCTGGGAAGCGGATACTGACGCCGCGCGCGCCCTGATTTTCGAGGCGCGCGGCCAGTATGCCGAAGCCGAGGCAACGTGTCGGCGCGCCGAAGCGTTCGAGCGCGCAGCCATAAAGGATCTGCCGCGTTACGACCCGCCGGTGCCGCCGCGCGAGCAGCTCCTTGCCATCGCGGATGGCTATCTCTTGTCGGTCGCGCGCAATGAGATGAAACAAGGCAAGCTCGCCGCCGCCGAGGCGGATGCGCGCCGCGCCCTCCTTGGCATTCTCAAGGCGCAAGGCAAATACAATCCCACGACCCCGAATTACATCGTCGGGCTTGCCGGCATTCTGGTTGAGCAGGGCCGTTACAAGGAAGCCGAAAAACTGGGCCGCTCCGCGCTCGAAGTGCAGCGCACGATCGGTATTGCCGACGAGGCGCCGCAGAGCGCGGCGATCCTTTCGAGTCTGGGCAACATTCTGGTGCTGCAGCGCAAGATGAAGGAGGCTTCCGAAATCTATGCGCAGCTCGACAAAGCGATGGCGCAATGGCCGGCGCAGCAGCGCGAAGTGTTCGAGTTAAACGGCTCGCGCATCGCGGCGCTTTACGCATCGGGCCAGGTTGAGGCCGGCATCGCCGCCGCCAGCGCACTCTTCAAGCAGCAAACGAGCCGCACCGGCGCCAATAGTTTCGACACCGCCGCGGCGCATGGCACTCTCGCGATCGGCTATGGCCGCGCCGGGCGCGACGCCGAGGCGATCCGCGAATTTAAGGTCGCCATTCCGGTGCTGATGGCGGCGCGCGATAACGCCGACGACGACGATCCGACGGTGATCGCCGCGCGCAGCGCGCGCCTGCAACGGATCGTCGAATCCTATATCGGCGTGTTGGCGCGCAGTACGGCTAAATCGAACGACGTCGCGGTCGAGACGTTCGGGCTCGCCGACGCGATACGCGGCCATGCCGTGCAAAAGGCGCTGGCCGATGCGAGCGTGCGCATGGTCGCCAAGGATGCAGCGCTGGCCGATCTCGTGCGCAACGAGCAGAACCTTGCCAAGCAGATCGGCGCGTCGCTCGGCACGCTGAACAATCTGCTGGCCCTGCCGTCGGACCAGCGCGACGACCAGACGGTGCGCGCGATCACGGCGGGGATCGAGAAGCTGCGCGCCGATCGCAAAACCGCCCAGCAGGACATCAAACGGCGCTTTCCATCTTATGCCGATTTGATCGATCCGAAGCCGCCTACCGTCGACGACATAAAAAATGCGCTGCGGCCGGATGAAACCTTGCTGTCCTATTATTTTGGACAGAATGCGAGCTTCGTCTGGGCGGTGCCAAAGGACGGCGATGTGGCATTTGCCGCCGTGCCAGCCACCGCGCTCGAGCTTGAGGTAAAAGTCCGGCGGTTACGCCAAGCGCTCGAGCCGCAGGTCACGATGGTGTCGGAAATTCCGGCCTTCGATCTGGAACTCGCTTACGAGCTTTACGCTTTGTTGCTGAAGGCGGTCGAGCCGGCCTGGCGGTCGGCCAAGAGCCTGATCGTCGTGACCAACGGCGCACTCGGTGAATTGCCATTGAGCCTGTTGCCGACCGCTCCGGCGCAGGTCGATGCCGCCGCGCGACCGTTGTTCTCGGGCTATCGCAACGTCGCCTGGCTGGCGCGCACACACGCGGTGACGATCGTGCCCTCGGCCGCGGCGATCGTGACGTTACGGCGGCTGCCGCGCGGCGCGCCGGCGCGCGACAAGCTGATCGGCTTCGGCGATCCTTATTTCAACGCCGAGGAAGCCGCGGAAGCCGAAAGCGAACAGGCCGCCCCGGTGCAAGTGGCTTCGGCCGCGAGTAGCGCTGACGCCGAAAACGTCACGCGCGGCATTCCGCTCCGCTTGCGCGCCTCGCCGCACACCGAAGAATCTGATGCGGCCACATTGAGCATGTTGCCGCGCTTGGCCGATACCCGTTCTGAATTGATCTCGATGGCGAATGCGCTCGACGTTGATCCCGCCAAGGCGCTTTACCTTGGCAAGGCGGCCAACGAGCAGAATGTCGAAACGCTCGATCTGGCGCACTACCGGATCGTCGCTTTTGCAACGCACGGCCTTGTGCCCGGCGATCTGGACGGCCTCACGCAACCGGCTCTGGCGCTCACCGCGCCCGAAGTCGCCGGCGTCAAAGGCGATGGGCTCCTGACCATGGAGAAAATCCTCGCGCTCAAGCTCGATGCCGACTGGGTGGTCTTGTCGGCTTGCAACACCGCCGCGGGCGCCGGCGCGGGCGCCGAAGCGGCTTCCGGGCTTGGCAGCGCGTTCTTTTATGCCGGCACCCGCGCGCTTCTTGTCACCAACTGGTCGGTGCATTCGGCCTCGGCGCGCGACTTGACCACCGATCTGTTCCGCCGGCAGCGCGCCGATCCGGCGCTGACGCGCGGCGAAGCCTTGCGGCAAGCGATGATCGGGCTGCTCGACGGACGGGGCTCCGTCGATGGATCGGGACGCACCGTCTACAGC
>DASZCJ010000520.1:0-2272 GCA_035943155.1 Xanthobacteraceae bacterium
CTGCCGTGTGGCAGCCTGATATACCATCCGGAGGCGTTCACCCCCGCCGCGCAGGCGACGATTGACGCCCATGTCGCCCCGGAACATCGCATTGCGCTCGATCGCGCCGACGCCGAACGCTTCGCCGCCAACGCCGTATGCGTTCGCAACACGATCGTGCTGTCGAGCTGCAGCAAATCGCTGCGATCGGCGCTACAAGAGCGCGGCTACACGATCGTGCAAACGCCGCTGCAGGCGTTCTTGCGCAGCGGCGGATCGGCCTGCTGCCTGACCTTGCGGCTCGATCATCGCTCTGAAGCGTTGAGTGCGCATTCGCGCCAGCGCCAACGGGCGGCGGCGTCAAGCGGTTGAGCGTTCGGGGAGGGTGTCAGGGATGCCCTCTCCCCTTGCGGGAGAGGGTGCCCGAACGAAGTGAGGGGGGTGAGGGGACCGGAACCAGTGCTCGTGAAACTATGACCCTCACCCGGCGCGTTGCTCGCGTTCGCTCGCCATCCGATGCTTCGCATCGGCGTCGCTAAGCAAGCAAGAACCGCGTCCGAAGGACGCCTGCCACCCTCTCCCGCAAGGGGAGAGGGAAGTTCGCCTTACGCCCGCGCGTAGCGGCCGCGGTTGAAGAAGCGGTCCTTCTGATCGTCGGTTGCCGTTTCGCGGTTTGACTTGATGACGGCGATCTTGGCGAGCGCCGCCTTCACCGCGGGCCGCTCGTCGATCGATTTGAACCAGCGCGCCAGATTGGGATGGTCCTCCCATTTGACCCCTTGGATGTCGTGGTTGCGCGTCCATGGATACGTGGCGATGTCGGCGATCGTATATTCGTCGCCACCGAGATAAGGCGACTGCGCCAGCCGCTTTTCCATGACTTCGTAGAGCCGCTTCACTTCAGTCTGGTAGCGCGCCATGGAGTAGGCGCTATCTTTCGGCGCGAACAGCTTGAAGTGGGTGAATTGGCCGAACATCGGCCCGACGCCGGTGAGCTGAAACATCAGCCATTGCAGTACGTCGTATTTTTTCGTCATATCTTTCGGCAGGAATTTTCCGGTCTTCTCGGCGAGATACAAAAGGATCGCGCCGGACTCGAACACCGTGTAGGGCTTGCCGGCCGGGCCGTCGTGATCGACGATCGCCGGAATTTTCGAGTTCGGATTGATCTTGATGAAATCTGGATTGTACTGCTCGCCTTTCCATACATCGACGAAATGCTCCTTATAGGGCAGCTTCGTCTCTTCGAGCATGACGTAGATTTTCTGGACGTTCGGACTGGTCAACGCATAAAGGTCGATCATGGCAATTACCCTCGAATGCCTATTTGGCGATTTGCGAAGGCGGTGAAGCTAGCGGCCACGAACAGGGCCGACAAGGCGATGCGCCACCAAGATCGCCAGCATAGTGATCACTTGTATGAGATCGATCACTTGTGTGACATCGCCGTGGCCGCGTAGGCTCCGGTTCAGCCGGTAAATCGGTTACGGAAAAGCGCCCAGGAGATTGGAATGAAAGCCTCAAGCCGGGGAATTGCCGCGCTGGTTGCTGCTTGCGCGGCACTCGCGATCACGACTGCTGTGGCGCGCGCCGCCGATGACGATTATCCAAATCATGCGGTGCGCTGGCTGGTCGGCTATCCACCCGGCGGATCGACCGACATTTGCGCGCGCTTGATCGGACAATATCTGTCCGAGCATCTGCACCAGCAATTTGCGGTCGAGAACAAGCCCGGCGCCGGCAACAATCTCGCCACCGAGATCGCAGCCCACGCGCCGCCCGACGGCTATACGGTGTTCCTGGTCAATCCGGCGAATGCCATCAATGCCAGCCTCTACAAGAATCTGCCATTCGATTTTATCCGCGACATGACGCCGGTCGCCGGTTTCATTCGCGTGCCGAATGTCATGGAAGTCAACCCGAACGTGCCGGCGCAAACGGTCAAGGAATTCATCGATTACGCCAAGGCCAATCCCGGTAAGGTCAATCTCGGCTCTTCGGGCATCGGCACCTCGGTGCATTTGTCGGGCGCCTTGTTCATGATGATGACCGGCGTCGAGCTTGTGCACGTGCCGTATCGCGGCTCGGCGCCGGCGCTCACCGATCTGCTTGGCAACCAGGTGCAGGTGATGTTCGATAATCTGCCGTCGTCGATCGGGCACATTCAGGGCGGCAGGCTGCGCGCGCTTGCGGTCACGACCTCGGTGCCGTCAAAGGCGCTGCCGGGCGTGCCGACGGTGGCCGCGACGGTGCCCGGCTACGAAGCCAGCGCCTGGTTCGGCATGGCGGTGCC
>DASZCJ010000521.1:0-6067 GCA_035943155.1 Xanthobacteraceae bacterium
TAGTCCGACCGCGGACGCAGAAGCAGCTGCTGGCGAGGGCGCGGCCAACGGTCCTACCGACAACGACTCGCGCGAGGAGCCGCTCGAAGACGCATCGCTCGACGAGGCCGCGCCGCTGCGCTCGCGCCTTGCCGATATGCCGGCAGGCTATTCGGAATGGGCCGGAGCTGCTTCCGGATTCCGCGACGGCGGCGAATATGATCTCGAAGCGTTCGTGTCGGCGGAGCGGACCTTGGCGGAGTGGCTGCGCGATCAAGTCACGCTCGTGATCACCGATCCGGTCCAGCGCATGATCGGCCACTATCTCGTGGGCCTGGTGGACGAATCTGGCTACCTTACCGGCGATCTCGCCGCCGCCGCTGAAAGGCTTGGGACCGGCATCGCCGAGATCGAGGCTGTTCTCGCGATTTTGCAAACGTTCGATCCGTCCGGCATCTGCGCGCGCGATCTTGCCGAGTGTCTCGCGCTGCAGCTCAAGGAGCGGAATCGTTACGATCCCGCGATGGCCGCCCTGATCGGCCGGCTCGATCTGGTCGCCCGGCGCGACTTCGCCGCACTGAAGAAGATTTGCGGCGTCGGCGACGAAGATCTCGCCGATATGATTGCCGAGACCCGGCGGCTCAATCCGAAGCCCGGCCTCGCTTTCGGTTCGGCGATCGTGCAGTCGATTGTGCCTGACGTTTTCGTCCGGCCTGCTCCGGACGGCGCATGGCTGGTCGAACTCAATTCCGATACGTTGCCGAAGGTGCTGCTCAACCAGACCTATTATGCGAAGGTTTCAGGCAGCGCGCGCCGCGATACCGAAAAATCTTATCTTACGGAATGCTTGCAAAACGCCACCTGGCTCGTTCGCGCCCTCGATCAGCGCGCGCGAACCATTCTAAAAGTCGCCAACGAGATCGTCCGGCAGCAGGACGCTTTTTTCGCGCGCGGCGTCCAACATCTGCGCCCGCTCAACCTCAAGACCGTGGCCGAAGCGATCGGCATGCATGAATCGACCGTTTCGCGGGTCACCGCCAATAAATACGTTGCGACCAGCCGCGGTATTTTCGAACTGAAATATTTCTTCACTTCGGCGATCGCCGGGGCGCACGGCGGCGAAGCCCATTCCGCCGAGGCGGTGCGCCACCGCATACGGCAATTGATCGATGCGGAAGGCGCTTCCGATATTTTGTCGGACGACACGATTGTCGACAAACTGCGCGACGCCGGCATCGACATCGCGCGACGCACAGTGGCGAAGTACCGCGAGGCCATGCGGATTCCTTCCTCGGTGCAGCGTCGGCGCGAAAAGCAGGCCGCGGTCGTTGGCTGATGCCGGCGGGGGAATATCCCCTGCATGCGCAATGCCAGCACGTTGACGCAGCGCCGGGCAGTGCCTAGCTCAAAAGAAGCAACGCAGCGATTTCCAGTCATTTCGAGGAGGCTGTCATGCCGTTTCGCGTGTCAGGGAAGAACCTCGATTTGGGCGAGGCTTTGCGCAAGCGAATCGGCGCGCGAATAGCGGAAACCGTGGGCAAGTATTTCGACGGCGGCTATTCCGGGCATGTCACGCTGGCAAAAGACGGGTTCGGCTTTCGCGCGGAGTGCGCCATTCACCTCGATTCGAAGATAACGCTGCATGCCGAAGGCATGGCGCCGGACGCTTATGCCAGTGCCGATCAAGCGGCGCTGCGGATCGAAAATCGACTGCGCCGTTATCACCGCCGGCTCAAGGAGCACCGTCCCGAGCGGGCCGCTGCAGAAGCGTCGATTAATGCTGCAAGCTATGTCATCGAGGCGCCGGGACACGACAATGAAGCGGAGGCCGGCGATTTCACACCGGTGATCATTGCCGAATCGAAGACGACGTTGAAACAGCTCTCGGTCAGCGAGGCGGTGACGGAACTCGACATGACCGGCGCGCCTGTCGTGGTGTTTCGTCACGCCGCGCATGGCGGAATAAACGTCGTTTATCGGCGGCCGGACGGACATTTCGGCTGGATCGATCCAGCGGCTTTTTCTTCGTTGGATGCCCATTGACGCGCTTGCAGACGGTCCCTATGGTCCGCCGCCTTTAAGCACGATCCCGCAACGTCGGCACCGGTTGCCGGGAACATCACGCCTTCGAAATCGGCGCTGGTAAAGCTCTTTTCCTCAGGTTCCATTCATGCGGCTCAACGATCTGATCGCGCCAAACGCGATTCTCCCGGCGCTCAAGGTCAACAACAAGAAACAGGTGCTCCAGGAGCTTGCCGCGCGCGCAGCCATGCTCACTGGGCAGAACGAGCGGGCGATCTTCGACCTGTTGATACAGCGGGAAAAGCTCGGCACGACGGCGATCGGCAGTGGCATTGCCATTCCGCACCTGAAAATGCCGACGCTGACCAGATTGTTCGGATTGTTTGCGCGGCTCGACCGGCCGGTGGATTTCGACGCTTTGGACAATCAACCGGTCGATTTGGTCTTTCTGTTATTGGCGCCGGAAGCGGCCGGTGCCGACCATCTGCAAGCCTTGGCGCGCATCGCGCGCCTGCTGCGAGATCAGACTGTTGTGCACAAATTGCGCGCCACGCACGATGCCGAATCGCTCTATGCCGTTCTGGCCATGCCGTCGGCAAGCGCCGCGTGATCAGGTATCAAGAATCAGTACGCAAAATAAAAACGGGGTTGCGAGATTGTCGCTACCCCGTTTTTGTTTCTGATTCCTGATACCTGATTACTAAATTCCTGGTCAGTGTACGCTCACGGTTTCGAGTTCCTGACTCCAGGCGTTGGCAACCGCGGCCTCGCGGCTGTCGGTGAGCATGATCGGCGTGCCATCGGCAGCGTGCAGCGCGAACAGCTTCTGACCGGGCGCCATCTGCGGCACGTCGGCTTGTGGAAACAATGCGCGGACGTCTTCGGACCGGATTATTTTGACGTAAGCAATTTGACCGTCGCCGAGATGCGCGAGCGCCTCGGCCGACATTTCAAGTTTGTTTTCAGCACTGTTCATCTCGTTCATGGCGCTCGACTCCTTTCTGACCTTGGTCGAGTCTTCGTCTTATTAAACACCTTATTAATCGTACTCTTTGATTGAAATCGATTTAACGACGCGCTCCAACTCTGGGCGAACGAGGTCAACCGATAGCAATCCATTTTTCAGGTCCGCACCCGAAACTTCCATTCCGTCGGCCAACACGAACGTACGTTGAAACTGGCGCGCAGCGATGCCGCGGTGAATGTATTGCCGGCTTTTGTCGTCCTGCTGGCGACCGCGAATGACGAGCTGGTTCTCCTCTACAGTGACTTCGAGCTGATCGCGCGTGAACCCGGCGATCGCAAGGGTAATGCGCAAGCGCTCTGGCCTGTTCCCCTCGCGCGGAACTCGTTCGATATTGTAGGGTGGATAGCCGTCGGCTGCCTTTCCGACTCGATCAAGCACCCGCTCGATCTCATCGAAGCCGAGCAAAAACGGACTCGAAAGCGACGGCACCCTGGACATGGCTCCAAAGCCCTTGGTTATAAGCGACTTTGCGGGGCCCTCGCGGCGCCCCCTGCCGGGCGGAACGCTTCCGCGTCGACGTGAATAAATATGGTAGACCAGGGCGCTAGCTGCAAGGAACTCGCACTAGCGTCCCGATTCCGAAGTTCACACGGTTTATTGGCACGCTCTCATGCGAACTTCGGAATCAAAGGGACACTGGCAAATATCTAATTCTAGTGCGGTTTTTGGATTTGAAGTTCCTATGAGAGCTTCCGACTGAACTGCAGGAACTTCAAATCCACCGCACTAGGCCGTCACGATCCGTTCACGGCAGCTTGAGCGGGCCCGGCATCGCCCTTTCCGCCTCGGCGGCAAGCTGGGCCTCGTGGCGATGAATGAAAATACCCCCGACGATAAATCCCACGACCGTGATGACCGCGAGAACGATGACTATCGGCCCCTCCAAACGCTTAAATCCCAGACCGAGCGCATAGGCCGCATAACCGTAGGTGACTGCCCAAATGCACGCACCGACAACGTTGGCAACCAGGAAGTTGCGCCACGGCATGACGTTGCCGCCGGCGAATAGGCCAGCGACGGTGCGCAGCACCGGAACGAATTGCGCGACGAAAACGATCTTGCCGCCATGGCGCAAGAACAAATACTGGCCGAGTTTGATCCTGCTTGGCGACATCCGCACATAATTGCCGTAGCGCAGCAACAGCCAATAGCCATATTCGCGGCCGATCACATAACCGATCATGCGGCCGACGATGGCGGCAGCGGCCGCCGTGACGATGACCGAGACGATGTTGAGATCGTGATTGGTCCCGGCATAGATCGCCGCGGCCAGCAGCGCGGTTTCGCCGGGCAACGGAAACCCGACGCATTCCAAGCCGACAACGGCGGCGACCGCCGCAAGTCCATAAGCGTGGATAAGATGCTGAAGAAGCTCCATACCGGCCCGGCTACCGCACTGCGCTCAGTGACAGATGCTCAGTTAAATACATTTGTGCAAACATAATGCGAAGCGTACCGGCTTGGCTGCCGCATGGGAAGCGCACAAGGGAGCGCATGGAAAGCGCGCGGGAAGCGCATAAACCGTGCGACTGTGCCGGTGATCACCTTGTTGTTGTTTTCCGCGCGCGATACTTTCACCCCGAGGAGGCACCCATTGCGAAGCGCAAGCTTGGTGCTCAAAACCCTGCTGCTTTGCCTGACAGTCGTGCTCGGCGCCTGCGGGCACAACTTTGGCGTCGATAGCGACAGTGGCGTCAACGTCTATCCGGCGAACTACAAATCCGACATCCTTGCCGCGATGCATGCTTATCTCAACAACCCGACCGGAGTCCGCGATGCCGCGATCTCCGAACCGGTGCTGAAATTTTCCGGCACGATATCGCGCTATGTCGCCTGTTTGCGGTTTACGCCTAAGAAAAACGCCAGCGAATATGCCGCGACCAAAGAGATCGCAGCCGTGTTTATGGGCGGCCGGCTTGACCGATTCGTCGATATGCCGAAAGAGGAATGCACCGGCGTCGCCTACGCGGCATTCCCGGAGCTGCAGAGGTTGCCGCCGTGACAGGTGCAAAAAAGCCGGACTTCGGTTTTATTTTGCGCCCAACCAAAATTCCTGACTGTGCTGCGAGTGAAGGAACCGCCCTATGCAGACCAAAGAATATGATCGCGCCGCGCAGGACCTCGGCAACATCGTCAATCTCGGCCACGTGAACGTCCGCATCAGCGATCAGCACATCGCGACACATTATTACGTCACCGGGCTCGGGCTGACGCGCGATCCGTTCCTCAATACCGGCGCCGGCAATATGTGGATCAATGTCGGCATGAGCCAATTCCACTTGCCCACGGGCACGCCGGAAATCCTGCGCGGCGTCATCGGGCTTGTGGTGCCGGACCGGCAAGCGCTCCTCAACCGGCTAAGCCGCGCCCGCAAAGCGCTGGCCGATACCAAATTCGAATTTCGCGAAAGCAACGACTGCGTCGAGACGGTTTGTCCTTGGGGCAACCGTATCCATGTGCATGCCCCCGACCAGGAGCGTTTCGGCCGAATCCAGCTAGGCATACCTTACGTCCGCTTCGATGTCCGGCCCGGCACGGCATCGCGCATCGCTCGATTTTATCGCGAGGTGCTGCAGGCGCCAGCTGACGTCGTCAAGAATGGCAGCGGCCCGGAGGCGCGCGTACAGGTTGGCGAAAAACAATATCTCTATTTCCGTGAGACCGATGCTCCGGAACGCCCGTATGACCGTCACCACGTGCAGATTTACATCGCCGATTTTTCCGGTCCGCATCGGCGGCTCAAAGAGCTTGGTCTGATTACCGGCGAGACCGGCGAATATGAGTACCGTTTCAAGGACGTGATCGACCTCGACAGCCGGGAAGTCCTGTTCACCGTAGAACACGAGACCCGCAGCCAGACCAATCCGATGTATGGCCGGCCGCTCGTGAACCGCAATCCGGCGCAGACCAACACCGATTACAAGCCGGGCCACGACAGTCTGTCCTGGGCGCTGCCGTGATTGTGCGAGTCGTCTCGGCGGTGCCCGAACGGACCCCCCTCCCCGTCCCTCCCCCGCAAGGGGGGAGGGAGCTTAAATG
>DASZCJ010000522.1:0-3654 GCA_035943155.1 Xanthobacteraceae bacterium
AAGTGTCAGTCGGCCGGACGGCTGCCCGCATCAATGCCGAAAGGCGGTGTGGGAGGAAAGTCCGGGCTCCATGGACATACGGTGCCGGATAACGTCCGGCGGGTGCAAGCCTAGGGACAGTGCCACAGAGAATGAGACCGCCGCGGTGCGTTGCGTTTGGCCGCGGCAAGGGTGAAAAGGTGCGGTAAGAGCGCACCGCGTTGCCGGCAACGGCGGCGGCACGGTAAACCCCACCGGGAGCAAGACCGAATAGGGACGGCGCGAAGCGGTGCGCAAGCATGCGTTTCGGGATTGTGTTCGGATCCGGCCGTCCGGGTAGGTTGCTTGAGGCGCCAGGCAACTGGCGTCCCAGAGGAATGGCCGTCACGCATGCGAACGCGTTCGCGTGCCATCCAGAACCCGGCTTATAGGCCGACTGACGTGAGTATAAGGGCGCTCGGCGGAAACCCCGCCGGGCGCCCGCCAGATTCTAAAGCGTCACGGACCTACTCGAAAAACGGCAGCCCCGTGATTGGAGTTAAGATGCTCAACACGCTGCGGTTTTTAGTGATATGTGCGGCATTGCCCTGGGTCTTGTTCAAGGTCTGCGCAGTGGAAAAATGCACCTTCGCGGTAGGGACGTGCACCGCCGATCCGAGCCCTTGTTCTACTGGTTCAGCGCCGCGATGGGATCTGTGGGCGTGGTTGGATTGTTCGCACTCCTCGTATGGTTTGCGCTTAACCGGTGAAATTCAAACTGTGACTTCCCCAAATTTTTTGCCGCAAATCTTTTGCCTCGATCTGAACGCGACCCGATTGGGCATGACCCCTTCTGGGCCTTTCTGGCATGCCTTTTGAATGGGCACGCTTGCCTGGAGAAGCGAGGTTCGCCATGCAGCCGCAGAACACATTTCGTGAGATTTCCCCCCTTTTTCTTGGCCGACAGAAGAAAATTATTCCAAATTGTGCATGCTAAATTGCCAATGGTGGAAGGTCATTCTATCTCTCGGATGAACCGTCATGACCCGCGCACCTGAACCCGTTCGCACACTGATCGCTCCCCTGGCGCGGCTGCCTGCCTTTTTCGACCTCAAAGGCAAGCGCGCCGTCGTGGCTGGCGGCAGCGACGCCGCCGCCTGGAAGGTGGAGCTGCTTTCTGCCGCGGGCGCGCGGGTCGACGTCTTTGCAGCCATACCCGGCGACCCTCTACTCGCGCTGGCAATCGCCTCGCTGGATGGCGCCGTTAGTCTTCATCGCCGCAGTTGGTTGGCCAGCGATCTGCGTGGCGCTGCCATTGCCGTCGCCGATTGCCCCGATGACAAAGCGGCGGCGCAATTCGCCGCCGCGGCGCGTAACGCCGGCGTGCCGGTCAACATCATCGACCGGCCGGCATTCTGCGATTTTTCCTTCGGCGCGATCGTCAATCGCTCGCCGCTTGTTATTGGGATTTCCACCGAGGGCGCTGCACCAGTATTCGCCCAGGCAATCCGCGCCAAGATCGAAGCGCTGATCCCGCAAGGATTCGCGCGCTGGGCGGCAGCGGCCCTGGCATGGCGGCCGCGCCTGCGCACGCTCGCTTTGCCGTTCCGCGCCCGCCGCACGTTTTGGGAGCGATTCGCTGCCCGCGCACTGGCTGCGCCCAATCGGACGCCCAACGAAGCGGAGCTCGATGCACTTCGTGATTCACTCCTTGCGTCTAATCCGCGCCAGGCGGGATCCGTTACGCTGGTCGGCGCTGGCCCGGGCGACCCCGAATTATTGACGCTGCGCGCAGTGCGCGCGCTGCAATCGGCCGACGTGATCTTGTTCGACGATCTGGTCTCCAGCGACATCCTCGACTTCGCGCGACGCGAGGCCAAGAAAATGCTGGTCGGCAAAACCGGCCATGCGCCGTCATGCCGTCAAGATGAGATCAACGCGCTCATGGTTTCGCTCGCCAAGGCTGGCCGCGCCGTGGTGCGGCTCAAGGGCGGCGATCCGATGATTTTCGGCCGCGCCGACGAGGAGATTGCGGCCTGTCGCGCGGCCGGAATTGCGGTGGAGGTCGTGCCTGGCATCACCACGGCGCAAGGCGCCGCTGGTCGCCTGCTCGTCTCCTTGACGCGCCGCGGCGAGGCGCGCCGGTTGCAATACATCACCGGCCATAGCCGCGACGGCAAACTGCCCGCCGACATCGACTGGAAAAGTCTTGCCGATCCAGCCGTGACGACGGTTGTGTACATGCCGACGCAGACTTTGCCGGATTTGGTAGCCGCAGCACGCAAAGGCGGCCTAGATCCGAACACCCCGGCCGTTGCCGTCGTATCGGCAACTCGGGCCGATGAGCGCGTCATCGCCGCACCAATCGCTGACCTGCCGGCACGCCTCGCTGCCGAACCGCCGTCCGGGCCCGTTGTCGTAATGATCGGACGAGTATTTACAGACCATCTGGAAAACGCGACGGCCGCCAGCAATTCCGCGCGCGGCCAGCCAAGCGCCGCAGCGCGGTGAGCGCACGGTTGCGCAATCCTATGCTGGCCGCCTATCTATCCATTGCATGGACAGCCTGACCGCCCCGCCTGCCGCCGCGAGTTCCGCGCATTTGCCGCCGCAGCGGGGGCTGATCGACGCGCGCGTCACAGCCATCCAAGACGTTGCCCGCGATACCAAGATCTACACCTTGGCGCGTGTCGATGGCGCAAAGCTGCCAGCCTATGCGCCGGGCGCGCACATCGATCTGAATCTTCCCAACGGGCTGGTGCGGCAATTCTCGTTGGTCGCGCCGAATTCCGAGCCGGACAGCTATGTCGTCGGCGTCAAGCGCGACGCCGCAAGTCGCGGCGGCTCGCGCTACATCATCGATGAGATGCGCGTCGGCGATCAGATCAAGATCAGCGCGCCACGCAATACTTTTCCATTGGTCGAGAACGCCGAACACGTCGTGCTCATTGCCGGCGGCATCGGCATCACGCCGATCTGGTGCATGGCGCAACAGCTGGCCGCGCTCAAGCGGCCTTGGACGCTCTACTATTCCTGCCGGTCGCGCGAGGACATGGCCTTCCTCGAAGACTTAGAAAAATTTGATCCGCAATTGGTGCATCTGCACTTCGATGACGAGATGAGCGGCCAATTCCTCGATCTCGCTGCGGCAATCGCGGCGGCGCCGGAGAATGCTCACTTTTACTGCTGCGGCCCCAATCCGATGCTCAAGGCTTTTGAGGCGGCCGCCGCAAGCCGCCCGCGCAGCAATATCCACGTCGAATATTTCACGCCCAAGGACGATGGCGCCGATGCCCATATCGGCGGGTTCTGGGTCGAGCTTGCACGCTCGGGCGAGGAGTATTTCATCCCCGAGGGCAAAAAGGTTCTCGAAGTGCTGTTCGAGGCCGGCGTCGACGTCGATTATTCCTGCGAGCTCGGCATCTGCGGCGCTTGTGAAACCCGCGTCATTTCCGGAATCCCGGAGCACCATGACTCGGTGTTGAGCGAGGAAGAGCAGGCCTCCAACGCCAAGGTCATGATCTGCTGCTGCGGCTGCAAGACCGAGCGGCTGGTCCTCGACATGTAGGGGCAACCCCGTTTCCACTTTGCTAGATCATGCTTTAGGATGATCGCGTAGCGGAAACCTGCCGCTTCACGACCAATCCGCTTGGTTGAAACATCGGACGCGCAATCCGCATGGATACGGCCGTCAAA